>NZ_JAJLOZ010000002.1:0-138248 GCF_025548615.1 Arthrobacter sp. A2-55
GATCGTTTAGTCTGCAATCATGACTTTTGCCTCCGGACAGCTGGGAACTGCAGGACTACAGGGAACCGCAGGCCAGCTGGGAGGTGCCGTCTCCGAATGGTGGCAGGCCGTGCTGGCCGGATTCATCCGGACCGGCACGCCCGTGGTCCCCGCCGTCGTGCTGCTGGGGATCGTGGCAGTGGCCATAGTGCTGAGCATTCCGCGCGCCACGTGGCGGTGGTTCGGGCTGTATGTGACGTTTGTGCACGAGCTGGGCCACGCCTTTGCCGCGCTCATGACCGGCCGCTTCGTTCACGGGCTGAAGATCGGCCTGGACCATTCCGGCCAGCTGGTCAGCAGCGGGCGGCGCGGCTTCAGTGCCACGTGGTCCGGCTTTTGGGGTTACCCGGCCCCCGCCGTGGTGGGGGCCGTGCTGGTCTGGTCCGTGTCGGCAGGCTGGGCCGGGGCGGCCATGTCGGTGGGTGCGCTGGTGCTTTTGGCGGCGCTGGTTTTCCTGCGCAATTTCACGGGGATTCTGGTGGCGCTGGCCAGCGCCGCTGTTGCCCAGGCGCTGGTGATGCTGGTGGATCCCCTTGGTGTCAGCTACGTGGTGCTGGCCCTGGGCATCGCACTGGGCGTGGGCTCGGTGCGCGACTTCTTCAAGGTCGCCGCCGTCCACACCACCCGGCGCCGGCAGCTGGCCACCTCGGATGCCTGGATCCTGGCGCAGTCCACCGGCGTCCCGTCAGCCGCGTGGCTGGCGGGCTTCGCCGTGGTCATCGCCGGCTGCGCAGCGCTTTCCGCCTGGCTGTTGTGGGGGTTGCTGGGTTAAGTCCCGTTGTGAACCCTGTAGTGAACGTGGACCACGCCGTTGCCGAACGTGTGCTCGTCCAGCAGTTCCAGCCCGGTCCGGACGTCGTGGGGCAGTGCACGGGTGCCGCCGCCAACGATGACCGGCGAGAGAAACAGGTGGACCTGGTCCACCAACCTGGCTGCCAGCGCCTGGCCGGCAAGCTCGGCACCGCCCACGGCGAGGTCCGCCGTCGCCTCCGTCTTCATGCGGCGGACGGCGGCCGGGTCAAAGTTGGCCTCGATCCGCGTCCTGGCCGTTTCCGCCTTGTGCAACGACCGGGAATAGACCACCTTGTCCGCCTGGTGCCACAGCTCCGCATAGTCGCGCACCACGCGGGGCAGGTCTGTTTGCCCGTACATGGTTTCCCAGACTTTCATGGTCTGGTACAGGCGGCGCCCGTACAGGTACGTGCCCATGGGGCGTTGCAAATCGTTGACGAAGGCGTGGACCTGCTCGTCCGGCTCGCTCCAATCAAAGTTGCCGCTTGAATCGTTGACGTAGCCGTCCAGCGACGTGATTGCGGCGTAAATGAGTTGTGCCACGGCGATCATCCCCTCACATTGGCGTTGCAGAGTGCCTGCCCGCCCCTCCAGTATTCGCTTTCGCGGCGTGGGGCGGGAGCCTATTTGCCCATCTTTTTCAGCAGCCACTTCACAATGGCGTCCGACTGGCTGCCAAAGGGGTCCTCGTTCACTACGTAGGTCCAGGTTGAGGACGCCCGGCGGATGCCCGCCGCCTCCAGGTCCACCGTGCCGCCGGCCAGTTCCAGGCTGCCGAAGGATTCCCTTGCGCTGTCGGCAGCCCGGTCCAGAAACCCCTCAAAGGCCAGGATGGTTTCGCGCCTGAATTCATCCAGCGGGTTTTGCCGGCCCAGGGCCCGCAAGTGGATGGCGGCACGCTGTTCGGAGAGCAGCGCCAGGTGGTCGCTCCAGTGCGCATCCAGGTGGAACAGCATGAGCTGGCGGCAAACACGAACCAGCTCACCGTCACCGAGGACGGCGCGGAAATCGTCCCAACGCTCCGCCCCGTCAAAAGGGGCCAGCGCGGCGGCGTCCTCCGCCAGCACCCTGTCCCGCTCGGCCAGCACCACCCGGCGCTGGTAGGCGATGAGTTCGTTGTACTTCCACGAATTTTCCTGCGTGGTGAACCTCTCCTGCTCGGCGAGGCGCTGGGCCCGGTCCAGGAGCCCGGCCGTGCCCGCCCGGGTGAGCAGGCCGTCGTCGTCAGCGTCCCCGGCAACCGAGGCCGACAGCTGAAGGCCGTGCGCCTCCTGCCCGTTGGCGGCCGGATCCTCCACGCTGGAGTAGATCACACTGGCGCCCGGATCACCCTGCCGCCCGGCCCGGCCCCTGAGCTGTCCGTCCAGCCGGGCCGAATAGAAGCGGCCCGCAATAACCACCAGCAGCCCGCCCAGCTCGGCCACCTCCTGGTGTTCGTCGGCGCCAGCGCCCTTGCCGCCCAGCAGGATGTCGGTGCCGCGGCCGGCCATTTGCGTTGAAACCGTGACGGCGTTCTTCCGGCCCGCCTGCGCAATGACCTCCGCCTCCAGCGCGTCATTCCGGGCATTGAGGACCTGGCATTCCACGTCCCTGGCCGTGAGCGCGGCGGCAAAGCGTTCGGAGGCGGAGACACTGTGGGTGCCCAGCAGCACGGGCTGGCCCGTGGCGTGGGCGGCCGCCACGGCCTCGACGACGGCGGCGTCGCGTTGTTCCGCCGTCGCATAGATGTGCTCAGGCAGGTCGCGCCGGATGGAGGGCACATGCGGCGGGATGCGTCCGGCGTCGAGCAGGTAATGGGTACGCAGGTACTCGGCCACGGCCACGGCGGTCCCGCTCATGCCCGTGACGGTGGCGAACTGCTTGATGAGGTCGCGCACCAGCAGCTGGTCCAGCACCTCCCCCTGCTCCGTTTTGTGCAGGCCCTCCTTCGTTTCCACGGCGGCCTGGAGCCCGTCCGGCCAGCGCTGGGTGTGCGCCACGCGGCCGCGTGAATCGGAAACAATCTGCGCCTGTCCGTCACGCACAATGTAGTCGACGTCGCGCTCCAGGAGCACCTGGGCATGCAGGGCCACGTTGATGGAGGAGAACAGCGGCGTGCCTGCCGCCGAATAAAGCTCGACGCCGGGCCACCTCGCCTCCGCCTTGTTGATGCCGGAGTCGCTGAGCGAGACGTTGCGCCGGTCCGGTTCCACCGTGTAGTCGGCGTCCGGGTCCAGGCTTCGGACAAAGTCCGCCACGTCCACGCCCTGCAGTTCGGTGCGGGCCCGGCCGGCCAGGACCAGCGGCACCACGGCCTCATCCACCAGCACGGAGTCGATCTCGTCAACAATGCACACGTCGAAGGGTTGCAGCACGGCCTGGTCCGGTGAGGTGCGGCTGCGGTCCCGGAGCACGTCGAAGCCGAGCTCGTTGACAGACACGTACACCACGTCGGCACCGTAGGCGAGCTTTTTCTCCTCTCGGGTGCTGTTTGCCGTCACGGAAGCCGCGGTGACACCCAGCTTGTCGAAATAGGGGCCCATCCAGGCGGCGTCGCGCTGTGCCAAGTAATCGTTGACGGTCAGCACGTGCACACGCCGGCCCGTGAGGGCATGGGCGCCCGCCACCAGCGCGCCCACCAGTGTTTTTCCTTCACCAGTGTCCATCTCCACCACCGTGCCCTGGAGCATGGTGGCCGCCGCGAGCAGCTGGGTATTGAAGAGTGTCATTCCCAGCGACTCCTCGGCCAGGATGCGGGCGGCGAAGAGGTAGTCCTCCAGGGGCTGCCCGGACCAGTTCGGGGAATCGTCACCGCGCATCTGCCGGAGGATGTTCCCCGCCTCCGCCAGGCCGGCTTCGGGGGCCGCCGCGTCGGCACGGGCGGCGGCTTTTTCAGCCAGCGTGCCGAACCTCGCAGTGTCGGCGATACCAGGGGTGTTGAAAAGCCAGTTCTTGAATTGCTGGGGGAAACGCAAGGTGCCTCGAGTCGTTGGGGCCTGGCCGGCCGGTGGTCCTTCCAACGTACCCGCGGCGCCAAGCGGGCGGCAACACAGTGCCCCGGTATCCAGTTAACGAAGAAGAAAGAGGCCTATCTTCTTATTTGGTCCCGCAATTCGTAGTTAGGGCTCAAATCGCAGCCAAAGCTCGCCCGGCAATTCCTACCCGCCGACCCGGAATACGCCCACCTTGGTCTCGCCGTCGCTGCGGTACACGGGGATTTCCACGGACGTCCCGGCGTGCGCAGACTGCCACGCCAACGCCTCTTCAGGGGACTTGAAGTCCGGCTGCACGGACAGCTCCCTGCCGTACACATACCCTTCCGCCCCGTTGGTGGCCACCACGGCGATCAGCACAGGGGACCCGTTGGCGTTCTGCACGCCGTACGTTTCTCCCTTGGCATTGACGCCCCAGGAACTGCTCGCCGCATTCACGTACGTGGCTTCCAGCCGCCACTGATCGTCGGGGCCGGATTTGATGGTCACGGTGTGCTGCCCGCGCGCCAGCTCCTGCCGGTACGCGGTCGTCGCGGACGGGGTGCCAATGTCGGCGGCGGAACAGCGCGCGGAGGCACCGTCGTCGAACATGAAATTGCCGGGCGTCAGGCAGGTCAGCGAAAGCGAGACTCCCGTTGCCCCGCCAGGCACCGCACCCAATTCCACCGTGGCCGGGCCCGTCCGCGTCACCGTGACGGGATTCGCGAGCGGGGAGACCACGTCCGCGCCCGGCGGCACCCAGAGCCCCGACGCCGCGGCGGCCACCCCGCCCAGCACGCCCACGCCGCTGAGCAGGCCCGCCCCCGTCCACACGCGGCGGCGCCTGGCCCGGGCCGGAGAGGACTCGACGCGCGCCACCAGCGCGGCCCGCAACGCGCCCTGGAATGTGCGGTCCATTTCGATCTGGTTCATGGCAGTTCTCCCTCGAGTTCGCGCGGTCCCGGCAGTGCATGGTCGGGCGGCTCCGGCGCCATCGCCTCCCGCAGCTTCAGCCGCGCCCTGTGCAGCCGGGTTTTGGCGGCCGATGGCGTGATGTCCAGAAGGGCGGCAGCGTCGCCGATGCTGTACCCCGCCACGACGATGAGTGCCACGAGCTGACGATCAGCCGGTTTCAGCCCCAGCACGGCCGCGGCCAGCTCGGGTTCCATGGCGTCAAGGGGGTTGAGGTCCAGGGCCTCATCGGCAGCGTCAGGCGATTCAGCCTCCCGGGACAGGGCGGCCAGGAAGGCGCGGTACCTCCGTGCGGCCCGCTGGTGGTTCCGCACCAAATTCGTGGTGGTCACCAGCAGCCACGGCAGCACCGATCCATTGACTAGCCGGACTATTGAGCGCCTGCGCCACAACTCCAGGAAGGCAGCCGCGGTGGCGTCCTCGGCGTCGTGCCGGTTGTGCAGGAAGCCATAGGCGTGGCGAAAGACGCGCGCGTTGTGGCGGTCAAAGACCAGGCCAAATGCCTCGCCGTCGCCCCTCAGGCTGCGCTCCCAGTCGGCAGCTTCGCCGGTGCTCTCCATGTTCCCCATGCACTGTATTGTCCGCGACGTGGCGAAAGGTTTCACGCACCGCGGCACCCGCCGGCTCCGCTCAGCGGCACCTCGCAACGATGGCGTCGATTTCCGCGGTCGTGACGCCGTTGGCCAGGAGGAACGCGCGGACGTCCAGCCCGTCCACAAACCGGGCCAACGCCTGCTCGCGGTCCGCCACCACGCCGGCCAGCTCGGTCTCCGCCAGGTAGTGCTCGTAGGGGTGCTTCACGGGCGCCACCAGGTGCCAGCTGTTGATCCCGCGTGACGCGAGCTCGTCCTGGCCGGCGGCCCGGTCCGCCTGTCCGGCGAGAGCCAGCAATAGCGACGCCACCAGCCCGGTCCTGTCCCGGCCAGCGGAACAGTGGATCACCACCTTGCCCCGCGCGGCGGCCAGCACCTTGAACACGCCCGCCACCTGCGCTGGAAACAGCCGCAGGATGTCGGCATACAGCCGCGGGTGGTTCATATACGGCTGGACCAGCGCACGGTATTCGTCGTCGTCGGGGTCCTCCGTGGGGGCATTGACCACGTCAAATCCGGCCATCGCACCTTCACCCACCACCGGGTCCGTTGGCCTGCGCTTCCGCTCGCCCGGGTTCCGCAGGTCGATGACTGTGCGGACGCCGTCGTCGAACACCTGCCGCCAGCCGCGCTCGGTGAGCCACTCGCTGCGCCCCATCCGGTAAATGTCCCCGGTGAGCAGGCGGGCGTTGACGGCGCCTTCCCAGTGGGGAACCTCCGGTGCGGTCATTTAGCGCTTCTTGGCCACGCGCAGGTCCAGGCCGCTGCGCACCTGCGGCCATTCATTCGCCAGGATGGAGAAGACAACCGTGTCGCGCAGGGAGCCATCGGCCATGCGGCGGTGGGAGCGCAGCACGCCGTCCTGCTTGGCACCGAGCCGGGCAATGGCCGTGCGCGACTGCATGTTCATCCAGTGGGTGTTGAATTCAACTGCCACGCATCCGAGGGTTTCAAAGGCATGCCCCAGGAGCAGGCGCTTGCTGTCCGGGTTGGTGCCCGTCCCCTGCACACTGGCGGCGTTCCAGGTGTAGCCGATCTCCAGCCGGGGCAGCTCGGGGACAATGTTGCAGTACGTGGTCATGCCGATGATCTTGCCGGGTTCCCCCGTGGCCGGATCGTTCAGGCGTGTGGTGAACGGCAGCATCATGCCGGATTCCTGCAGGGCCAGTCTGCGCTCGATCTCCTCCCGCATGCCCTCGGGACGCGGAACGGAGGTGTACCAGAGGTTCCAGAGTTCGCCGTCGGACGCTGCTTCAACCAGGCCGTCATGGTGGTCCTGGCTCAACGGCTCAAGGGTGACGTATTTTCCGCCCAGTGTTATCGGTGCAATTGCTGTCATGAAAAAACAGTAGCGGATACCGTGGGGCAAAACTCAGCCTGACTTCTGCCCCGGGTGCACCCGGGGCGAAACTCGGTGCGGGTTTTGCCCCACAGAGAAGTGCTGGACGGGCGGGCCGGGCAGCGGCAGACTTTTCCCATGGCCTATTCACTGCAGATCGTTGTCGACGCCCTCCAGCCCCACGAACTCGCCGACTGGTGGGCGGAAACCATGGGCTGGGAGGTGGAGCCGTCGGATGAGGCGTTCATCCGCTCCATGGTGGAGCAGGGTTTCGCCACCGTGGACCAAACCATGCGCCACTTGGGCGTGCTGGTCTGGAAAGACGGCCAGGCAATCACCGCCGGCCCGAATGAAGGCAGCGGGCAGCCGCGAATCCTTTTCCAGTCCGGGGCCCGCGAAAAAGCCGGCAAGAACCGCATCCACTGGGACGTGCGGCTGGGCGGTGACGACAAGGCTGCGGTCCGGGAAAAGTTGGAAGCCCGCGGCGCCACCTTCCTATGGGAGGCCAGCCAGGGCCCGCACGCCTGGTTCACCATGGCAGACCCCGAAGGCAACGAGTTCTGCATCAGCTGACTGCCCGCCCGCTAAGATCGTGAGGGTGAGCGCAGACAATCTTCCCGAGCAGGTTTCCGACATTTTCGACCCCACCCGTTGGCGCGTGGTGGAAGGCTTCG
Source organism: Arthrobacter sp. A2-55 (assembly GCF_025548615.1). NCBI lineage: Bacteria > Bacillati > Actinomycetota > Actinomycetes > Micrococcales > Micrococcaceae > Arthrobacter > Arthrobacter sp. A2-55. The sequence goes on from NZ_JAJLOZ010000002.1 coordinate 7,361, forward strand.
ACTTCCAGGACATGACCTACCACCGCCAGGTGGAGCGGGACGCGGCAGGCCACATTACGAAGGACCTCCCCACCGTCCGGATCGCCTTCAACCGCCCGGAAGTCCGCAACGCTTTCCGTCCCGGCACCGTCGATGAGCTCTACCGCGCCATGGACCACGCCCGCATGACGCCGGACGTGGCCACCGTGCTGCTCAGCGGCAACGGCCCCTCCCCCAAGGACGGCGGCCACTCCTTCTGCTCCGGCGGCGACCAGCGCATCCGCGGCCGCGACGGCTACCGGTACGCGGAAGGTGAAACGAAGGAAACCATCGACCCCGCCCGGGCCGGGCGGCTCCACATCCTGGAAGTCCAGCGCCTGATGCGCACCATGCCCAAGGTGGTCATCGCCGTCGTGAACGGCTGGGCCGCCGGCGGTGGGCACTCCCTGCACGTGGTCGCCGACCTCACAATCGCCTCCCGCCAGCACGGGAAATTCAAGCAGACCGACGCCACCGTGGGCTCCTTCGACGCCGGCTACGGCTCGGCGCTGCTGGCCCGCCAGATCGGCCAAAAGAAGGCACGGGAGATCTTCTTCCTGGCCCGCGAATATTCCGCCGAGGACATGGTCGCCATGGGGGCCGTCAACGAGGCCGTGGACCATGCGGAGCTGGAAAACACGGCCCTGGCGTATGCGGCGGACATCGCCCGCCAGTCCCCCCAGGCCATCCGCATGCTCAAGTTCGCCTTCAACCTGGCCGACGACGGCCTGGCCGGCCAGCAGGTCTTCGCCGGCGAGGCCACCCGCCTGGCCTACATGACGGACGAAGCCGTGGAAGGCAAGGAAGCGTTCCTGGAAAAGCGCGACCCCGACTGGTCCAACTTCCCGTACTACTTCTGATCCGGAACTGATACATGAACATCGAACCCCTGCTCAAGGCCCTCTCCGACGCGCTGCACGGCGAAGGCCCCGCCGTCGAACTCGCCCCCTCCGCACCCGGCGAACCACCCGCGTTCACCCTCATCCCCCAGGCCGAGCTGGGGCTGCCGGCCGGCAGCGAAACTGACATTGCCGCCGTCGTGCGCACCTCGGGGAGCACCGGGACTCCGAAGCGGACCATGCTCAGCGTGGACGCACTGGCGGCGTCGAGCGTGGGCACCGCCATGGCGCTGCGCGGCGAGGGGCAGTGGCTGCTGGCCCTGCCGCTGCACTACGTGGCGGGGTTGCAGGTGCTGGTGCGCAGCCTGTTTGCCGGCACCCGCCCCTGGGCCATGGACCTCTCCGGCGGCTTCACGGCGGAGGCGTTCACGGCGGCCGCGGAGGAACTCACCGACAAGCTGCGCTACACCTCGCTGGTCCCCACGCAGCTCACGCGCCTGCTGACCAACCCCACCGCGGAGACGCTCACCGTGCTGCGGCGCTTCAACGCGGTCCTGCTGGGCGGCGCGCCGGCGAGCCCCGTGCTGCTCGAGGCTGCGCGCGGGGCCGGCATCAACGTGGTCACCACCTACGGCATGAGCGAAACCTGCGGCGGCTGCGTGTACGACGGCGTCCCGCTCGACGGCGTGGAGCTCGCCATCCGCGACGGCCGGGTGTGGCTGGGCGGGGACGTGCTCGCCACCGGCTACCTGGGCGACCCCGCCCTGACCGCCGCCGCCTTTACCGAGGACGACGGCGGCGGCTCGCGCTGGTATGAAACCGGCGACCTGGGCGAGGTGGACGGGGAGGGACGGCTCCGCGTGCTGGGCCGCGTGGACGACGTCATCATCAGCGGCGGGCTGAAGATTTCCGCGGGCGCCGTGGTGGACGGGCTGCACCGTGTGCAGGGTGTCCGGGAGGCGTTTGTGGGGCCCGTGCCCTCGGCGGAATGGGGCCAGCAGGTGGCGGCATTGGTGGTGGGAAGCTGCTCGGCCGAGGAGCTGAAGGCCGGCGCGGCGGCGGAGTTGGAGGCCCACATGGTGCCGCGCACTGTGCTGTTCGTCTCGGAACTGCCCGTGCTCTCCACCGGAAAGCCTGACAGGGCGGCCATTTTGGCGCTGCTGGCAGAGGCTGCGTCCGCCGCGAAGTAGCGGCGAACAGGCACAATGGAAGCTGGCAAGTTTTTGCCGCCTGTTCACAACGCAACCGCAAACAAGGAGCAAAGCCGTGGCCACTGTTGGGCAATGGATTGAAGGCGCCCGCCTGAGGACGCTTCCGATGGCAATCGCCCCCGTGATCATTGGCACCTCGGCGGCCTACGACCTCCACGGCCTGCACTGGGGCCGGGCGGTGCTGTCCGCGCTCGTGGCGCTCCTGATGCAGGTGGGCGTCAACTACGCCAACGACTACTCCGACGGCATCCGTGGCACCGACGAGGTCCGGGTGGGGCCGCTGCGCCTGGTCGGATCGGGTGCGGCGCGCCCCCGCCACGTGAAAATGGCGGCCTTTGCCGCGCTGGGCCTGGCCATGCTGGCCGGGCTTGCCCTGGTGGTCCTGTCCCAGGCGTGGTGGCTGCTGCTGGTGGGCGCCGGTGCCGTGCTGGCCGCCTGGGGGTACACGGGAGGCAAGAACCCGTACGGCTACCTGGGCCTGGGCGACGTCTTTGTCTTTGTCTTCTTCGGCCCCGTGGCCACCCTGGGCACCACGTTCACCCAGGCCGGCCAGGTGAGCACGGCGGCAGTCCTGGGTTCCGTCGCAACGGGACTGATCGCCGTCGCACTTCTCATGGCCAACAATGTCCGCGACATCCCCACAGACCGGGAGGTTGGGAAGCGGACCCTTGCGGTGCGGCTGGGCGACAGGAAGGCGCGGCTGAGCTACGTGGTGATGCTGGGGCTGGCCCTGGCACTCATGATGCCGCTGGTGCCCGCCAGGCCGTGGATCCTGCTGGTGCTGCTGCTTATCCCGTTCATGCTCATGCCCAGCTGGCTGATGCTTCAGGGCAAGCAGCGCAAGAGCCTCATCCCCGTGTTGAAGCAGACGGGCCTGCTCAATTTGGGGTTCAGCGTGCTGTTTGCCGCGGCGATGGTGCTGACGGGCCTGTAGCCGGCGTCCTCCGGGCTGGACCGGGCTGGACCCGGCGGCTATTTGCCGGCGGCCCAGGCCTGGAATGCCGCCGTGTTTTCCGGGCTGCCAGTGACCTCGATATTTGCGGCACGCTGCCGGCCGGACACGCAGAGTGCCACTTCCACAGGGTCCCCGGCCAGCACGACGGCGGCCGGCCGGCTGCCGCTGGGCGCCTTGTGGACGGCGGTGGTGCCGCGGCCGGGCGAGGCGATGCTGACACCGACGGGGCAGCGGCGATAGGTGAAGCGGGCCATGAGGGGCAGATTCTTCCATAGCGCGTCGAGCTGGCCCGCCGGAAGGGTCCGGGGGTCCTTGTTGCCGGTGCCGCGCCGCACGTCCTCGTGGTGGACCACGTATTCGAGCAGCTGGCCCCCGTCCCCCAGCCACGTCATGGGGTTCAGGGGACCGGTGCCGGCGGCAAATTGCTGCACGAGGGCCTCATATCCGGCCGCCGTCCGGGCTGTCGCGACGAGGGCGCCGAGGCGCCTTTCCTGGCCCGGGACCGGGCGGGCTGTGGTGTCCAGCATTCGCGCCCACGGATTGTGTTCGCGCTGGACCAGGTGGCCCAGCAGCGTGCGGACAGTCCAGCCCTCACACAGCGTTGGTGCATCCGGATCGGCCTGGCGGAACGTCGCCACGAGGGCCAGCCGCTCCGTCTCCATCCAGCGCACCGGGGCTCAGCCTTCCGGCTGGATGCGGGGGGTGCCGTTCTTGCGGTCCGCATCAACCCACACGTCGGGGTTGGCATCGACCAGGGCGTCTTCGGCGTCGGCGTCTGCAAGGGCCTGGGCGGATTGCGTGGTGTCTGCGTTGGGGGCCAGCCGCCTGGCAATGACCGCGGTGGCACCGTCCCGCTGTTTGCGCAACAGGAAGAAGCTCACGACAAAAGCGCAGAGGGCGGCAATCAGGGTGGACGTGAGGGGGCTGAACTGGAGGACCAGGTACGCCAGCAGGAAAAATGCCAAAAAAAGCACGCCACGGATCAGTGAGTATTTGAAGAAAGCCACGGCCCAAGTTTAGCGGCTGTTCCTGAAAGCCCGCCCAGTGGCAATTTGTCCTGCAACGGTAGAATTGGGTTATGCGTTATATCCCAGTGGTCTTCGGTGTGGTTCTCTTCATTTACGGGCTGATCGACTGCCTTCGCAGTGAGCCGGCGGATGTCCGGAGCATTCCCAAGCCCGCCTGGATCATCGTCATCGTGCTGATGCCCGTGATCGGCGTGCTCCTCTGGTTCTTCCTGGGCCGCCCGCGCTACAGCACTTCCGCCCCTGCGGCCCCGTGGACCTCCGGGCCCCGCGGCCAGTCCCCTTCCGGGCGCCCCACCCAGTTCACCGCGCCCGACGACGACCCGGCGTTCCTGCGCAACCTTGAGGTCAACCGCGCGCAGAAGGCCGAGGCCGAGCGCCTCCGCAAGCTCAAGGCCGAACTCGACGCCCGGGAGGCCAGGCTCCGCGACGGCCAGCCGAACCCGCACCCCAACGACGAAACGAAGCACTAGCGCACAACGGCGCCCGGTCCGGAGCTAGCTGGGCGCCATTACGGTGCCATTGCTGCGGCGCCGAGTGTACAGCTCTGGCGCGCTGAACAACCCCCAAGTGCGCCCATAGTACACATCTGGCGGGGTCCGCCCGAGTCGGGTCGCCGGATGTGTACGCTCGGCGGTCCCGCACCCGATGCGGGCCGCCATTCGTGTACATTCGGCGGACTGCAGCAACCGCCAGCCCTCCCCACATGTCCTCTCGGCGGCCGTTATCCACAGATTTCTCGCGGGCCCCCAAAATCCGGCTTTAAGCGTCCCGTCAGGGTCCCTAATGGATTCATGACGAAGCCATCACCGCTCCCCCCCGCACCTCGCCACGCGTCCTTTCACCGTGGAACAGGCCCGCGAAGCCGGCGTCACCCGGTCCAGAACCCGGGCCTCGGACCTGTGGATGCCCAGCCGGGGCATTCGGGTGCACAAGAATGTGCCATTTGACGTCCTCGACGCCTGCCGGCCCTACACGGACAGCACTGTTTCAGCGGTCGTCAGCCATCTTACGGCCGCGAAAATCCACGGCCTCTACCTGCCCCGGCGACTCGAGGATGACCGATTCCTGGACCTGGCGCGGCCCGCACGCATGGGGACGCCGCGCCGGCGTCGGGTACGCGGCCATCGGATGGAACTTGGCGCCGCGGACGTCCTCGAGGTGGCCGGAGTCCCGGTCACGACTGTGCAGCGTACGTTCCTGGACCTCGCACAGCTGCTCTCCCTGGATGAGCTGGTTGCCGTGGGCGACCAGATCGTGTGCGAGCACCGCCGCAGCTTTGGCCCGCCCAAAGTCGCCATGGTGGAACTGGATGAGCTGAATGCCTACCTCGCCGGCCACCAGGGCGCACGAAGCATCCGCCGGTTGCGCGAGGCGATGGGCCTGGTCCGCGTCGGCTCTGACTCGCCTCCCGAAACAAGATTGAGGCTGCTCATCGTCAGGGCGGGCCTGCCATTGTTTGTGCCCAATTGTGAACTTCTCGACGACGAAGGAAACGCGCTGGTCGCCCCGGACCTCAGCTGCGAGGAGTACCGGACATGCGTGGAGTACGACGGCGACCACCACTTCACGCCCGAACAGCACGGCAAGGACCACGACAGGGATTTCATCACGGCGTCGCTTGGCTGGCGCCAGGTGCTGGTCAACAGGGAGGACATGCGCTTCGGTGGGCAGGCAGCCGTCACCAAGGTGGCACGGATGTTGGTTCAAGCAGGCTGGCCGGACCCGAAAAACATCGCGGGGACGTCGCTGCTGGGCCTGCTGGGCACGCGAAAAGATGTGGCCTGAGCCGCGAAGGGACAGTTCTGGCGGGCAGTCTGCCCGAAATTTCGTCGAGTGTACACTTCTGGCGACCTCCGTACATCGGAGGTCGCCAGAAGTGTACTCTCGGCGGCGCGCGGACCAGGCCGCGGAGGAAACTTCTAGCTGCCCACGCCCGCGTAGGAGTGCAGGCCGGAGAAGAAGACGTTGACAATGGTGAAGTTGAATACCACGCACAGGTAGCCCGCGATGGACAGCCAGGCGGCACGGGTGCCGGTCCAGCCGCGGGTGGCACGGGCGTGCAGGTAGCCGGCGTAGACCACCCAGATCACGAACGTCCAGACTTCCTTGGTATCCCAGCCCCAGAAGCGGCCCCACGCCTTTTCCGCCCAAATGGAACCAAACATCAGGGTCAGGGTCCAGCCCACAAACGCAATGCCGTTGATGCGGTAGGACATGTTCTCCAGGCTCAGCGCATTCGGGACCAGCCGCATGACCAGGGCCTTGTCCCGCTTCCCGGAGGCAAGGGACGCCTCGCGGCGGGATTGGAACAGCTGCAGCACGGACATGGCAAACGTCATGGTGAACAGGGCCGAGGACATGACGGCGATGGAGACGTGGATGATCAACCAGTAGCTCTGCAGGGCCGGCACCAGGTGGCCGGCCGGGGTCCAGGCCTCAAGGGACGCGTAGGTGATCATGATCAGCACCAGGCCGATGATGAACGTGCCGAGGAAGCGCAGGTCGCGGCGGGTGAGGACCAGCAGGAATATCAGTGTGACGGTGAACCCGCCGGTGGTGCAGAATTCGTACATATTGCCCCACGGGGCGCGGCCTGCACCGATCCCGCGGAAGACCACTGCCAGGCCGTGGACGACGGCGGCCAGCACAGTCAGTGCCACGGCCACCCTGGCGGCGCGGCGCTTTTCCGGGCCGTACTTCATGGAATCGCCGGCCGTAATGCCGTCCGAGCCGGCATGAACCTTGCTGCTGGGCCGTACTCCGCGGTCTTCGGGACCCGCGCCGAGGTCCTGGCCAATGCTGCCGGCGGAACCGACGCCCACCAGCCTGGCGGCGGCCACGGAGTCCGCCGCAGCGGCGGATTCCAGCGCCAGGCCGCGGCGCATCAGCTTGCTGTAGGCCACCAGGTCCCAGGCGTAGGCACCAAACGCCACGGCATAGGCCACGCCGGCCATGAACATGAACTGCTGGCTGAGCAGTGCGAATCCTGCATTGATTCCTGGCATTACTGGTCCTTACTTGACACGGTGACGCGCTGGCCGGCGTCGGGTTGGATAGTGGGTGTCTGCTTACCATCTTGCACCGGTGTGTCCACTGGCACCAGCCACTTTGCGTGGAGGGCCTTGTCGATGGCCGCCGATTCCCCCGCCAGGCGGTGGTCCTCGCCGCGGGCCAGCAGGCCGAATTCGACCATGGTGCGCCCGTCCGGGTGGTTGCCCGTGCGGATCCACACGCGGCGGCGGTTCATAAACAGTGACGCCATGAGTCCGGCCAGGGCCAGGACGGCAAAGATGAGCACGAAGTTCTGTCCGGGGTCGTGCCGGATGTCCAGGGCTGCGTAGCGCTTGATCCCGTCAAAGCTGATGGTGCCATTGTGTTCCGGCAGCGAGTAGCTCTGCCCGGGAGCCAGCACGATGCCGCCGGCCTTCATGTCGCGGCCATTGATCTGCTTCAGCTTGGAGGTGTCGAGCGTGTAGACGTTGCGGGGGATGCCGTTGTCCAGTCCCAGGTCGCCCGTGTAGGCGTTGAGGTTCAGCTGCGGGTTGATGGGATCCGGGTCGGAGCCGTAGGTGACGCCCGTGGTCTTGTCGAGCAGCGCTGTGGGCAGGAAAAAGCCGACAAAGCCGAGCTGGTTGGGCTTGGCGTCGGGGACCTTGATGACCATCAGCGAGGTGTAGGCGCCGTCGGTGGGGATGGTGACAACCGGGCCCTGGAACGCAATGTTGCCCTTGCTGTCCTTGACCGTGACCACCGGCGCATAGCCGTTACCGACCAGGTAGATGTTGGTGCCACCCAGGGCCACGGGGTCATTGACCTTCAGGACCTGCTTCTTGGCGGGCGCGTCGGGGCCGGACTTGGTGGTCAGGCTGGCCGTGAAGTCGATCGGCTGGCCGTAGTGGCCCGGGGACTCCCTGTCGTAGGTGACGGCCAGCTTGTCCAGCTGCACGGAGTAGGGGCTCAGTCGGTCGCTGTTGAAGTAGGCCCCGGGGGTGAAGGTGTCATAGCCCACCAGGGTGTTGACGAAGGTTTCACCCTCGACCACGATCCGCTGGCCACTGTACCCGGCAAGTCCGCTGTATGCCACGGAGGCGAGCACGCCAAGAATGGAGATGTGGAAGACCAGGTTTCCCACTTCCTTCAGGAAGCCGATTTCCGCCCCCACGGAGGGCCTGTCCGTGTCCAGGTCCCGGACGTCAACCCGGTAGCGGCGGGCCTTGAGGACTGCAGCGGCGTCCTTGACGGCCTGCGCGGCATCGACGCCGCTGCCGGCGGGGATCTCCACGGTGCCGTACTCAGCCAGGCGGGACAGGCGCTTGGGCGTGCGCGGCGGCGCGGAGCGCATGGCCTTCCAGTGGATTTTGGCCCGGGGCAGCACACAGCCCACCAGGGACGTGAACAGCAACAGGTAGATGGCGGCAAACCAGGGTGAGGAGTAGACGTCAAAGAGCTTGAACCAGTCCAGGATGGGCCCCGAGGTGGGGTGGTCCGCCAAATACTGGGTCACGTTTGAGGGGTTGGAGGGGCGCTGGGGGAACAGCGAACCCGGAACGGCCGCCACGGCCAGCAGCAGGAGCAGGAACAAGGCCGTCCGCATGCTGGTCAGCTGCCGCCAGGCCCACCTGAGCATGCCGAGGAACCCCAGCCGGGGCAGCGCAATGTCATCCTTGGCCGGCTTCTTGCTTTGCACGTCTTGCACCGAGTCATTCCTCATCAGATTGGCAATCTCACTTCACCGGCAAACCAGAACTGCAGGTTGTTGATCCATGTTCCCCACAGCCCCGTAACCATCAGCAGCCCCAGGACAATCAGCATCCCGCCGCCGAACCACTGCAGCCCTCGGCGGTGGGTGCGGAAGAAGGCGAGTGCGCCCAGGCCGCGCCGCACGCCCAGGGCGATCAGCAGGAACGGCACCCCGAGGCCCAGGCAGTACACAAAAGTCAGGAAGGCGCCCTTGGTCGCGGACGTGCCGTCGGAGAACGCCAGCGTCTGCACGGCGCTGAATGTCGGCCCGATGCACGGCGCCCAGCCCAGCCCGAAGGTGATGCCCAGGAGCGGGGCCCCCCACAGCCCGGCCGGCGGCTTCGCGTGCACCTTGGCCTCCCGCTGGAACCAACCCAGCCCGCCCAGGAACACAATTCCCATGACAATGACCACCAGGCCCAGCACCTGGGTGACCCACGCGGCGTCGGAGCCCTTCAGCCACGCACCCAGTTGGCCGAAAACAGCGCCAATGAGCATGAACACGAGGGAAAATCCCAGGACAAACAGCCCAATGCCGGCCAGCATGCGCCCGCGCCGCTGGTTCTGCAGGTCAGCGCCGGTCAGGCCGCTGACATAGCCCAGGTAGCCGGGGACCAGCGGCAGCACGCAGGGGGAGAGAAACGACACCAGCCCGGCCAGCAGGGCAACCGGGATGGCCAGCAGCATGGAGCCGCTGAAGATCGTTTCGGCAAATGGGTTGTTGACCAACGTCCCTACTTCTCGGCCAGCGTGGACGTGATCAAGGCCTTGAGCGTGCTCTTGTCCGCGGTCCCCAGAATGCGGGCCGAGACTCGGCCCTGCCGGTCCAGGACCAAGGTGGTGGGCACTGCGGCCGGCGGCACCAGGTTGCGCCGGGACAGGGCCAACAGCACGCCGCCGTCCTTGTCCATGATGCTCGGGTAGCCGATCTTGAAGGTGCGCTCGAAGGCCTCCGCCGTGGCCACCTCGTCACGGATGTTCACGCCGAAAAAGTCAACGCCCTGGGCCTTGAACTCGGAGTACAGCGACTGCAGGCTGGGCGCTTCCAGGCGGCAGGGGGAGCATGCGGCGTACCAAAAGTTGAGGATGGTGACCTTCCCGCGCACTGAGGCTGCGGTAATGGTGGTGCCGTCAAAAAGCTTGCCGGAAAATTCCACCGGGTCCGAGCGCTTGGCCAGCGCATACTCGGTGACGGAGCCGTCCCCGGCCACGAACCCCTTGTTGTCCCCGGCCGCGGCCTGCTGGGCCAGGGGGTCGTTGGCCGTGCACGCGGCGAGGGCCACGGACAGCACGGCACCGGTGGCGGCGAACAAGGAACGCCTGCTCATGGAGGAAGTCACGAGGAAGTCTTTCGTTTTTTTGGTTTCCGGAAGGCGCGTCACCCCGGATTTTTGCGCTTGGAACTTCTACAGTACGTCGAAAATGGTCTTTTTGCCTACCCGAAGCCGGACATTCAGGCTCCCGGGGTGGTGGCGGCGCCGGGCAAAAGGGCCGCCGCCGGTTCGCTGTAGCTCACGCCCACCACGTCGTCGCCGTCGAACGTCAGGGACGTCAGGGAGGCCAGGGTGCATTCACGGTTGCGGGGATCGTGCCAGAGCCGGCGCCCCTCCGCGCTGCGCCGCGTGGCCCAGATCGGCAGCTGGTGGCTGACCATGATGGCCTGCGCGCCGTCCCCTCCCAATTCAAAGGCACGACGGCGGGCATCCCGTGCCGCTGCCAGCATGCGTTCCGCCTGGGCCTGGTAAGGCTCGCCCCAGGAGGGGCGCAGTGGGTTGACGAAGTAGCGCCAGTGCTTGGGCTTGAGCAGCTCGCCCTTGCTGACCTTCATGCCCTCAAAGTGGTTCCTGGCCTCAATGATGCGCGGATCGGTGACAATGTCCAGCCCCAGTGCGGAGGCCGTGGGCTGTGCCGTCTCCTGGGCCCGGGTCAGGGGCGAGGCCACCAGGTAGACGGGGGCGTTGCCGGCGTCGGCCTGGTCCTTGAAGTGCCCGGCCACCAGCTCGGCCATGGCATGGCCGCGCTCGGACAGGTGGAAATTCGGCAACCGGCCGTAGAGCACGCCGTCGGGGTTAAATACCTCACCATGGCGCAGAAGATGAACAGTGACTCGGGGCATGTGTCCAAGTTTCTCAAAGTTACGCAACAAGGGGTTAATCAGGGAATTCACAGGCTGCGCGGGCAAGCTGGAAAAAAGTTTGGGAAAAAGTTCCCGGGCCGGGAATATTAGATGCAAACGCATGCTTATACAGCGTGAAGGCATCCCGATCGGGAACCTGACAAGCTGCACACAAACCCTCTTCAAGGAGCAACACATGACTGCAACCACCGTTGAAACCGTAGGCCTGAGCCAGGGGACCTGGAACTTTGACCCGGCCCACAGCGAAGTTGGCTTTTCCGTCCGCCACGCCGGCATCTCGAAGGTCCGCGGCAAGTTCACCGACGTCGCCGCCACGCTGGAACTCGGCCCCACGCTGGGCGACGCTGCCGTGACCGCCACCATCCAGGCCGCCAGCTTCAGCTCTGGCGATGACAACCGCGACGGACACGTGCGCAGCGCCGACTTCTTCGACGTGGAAGCCCACCCCACGCTTGCCTTCACCTCCACCAGCGTCTCCGGTGACGAAGGCGACTTTGAGCTGACGGGCGAGCTGACCATCCGCGGCATCTCCAAGACCGTGACGTTCTCCGGTGAATTCAACGGCGTTGCCGTGGACCCGTTCGGTGCCACCCGGGCAGGCTTCGAGGCCAAGACCGTCATCAGCCGCAAGGAGTTCGGCCTGACCTGGAATGCAGCCCTGGAAGCCGGCGGCGTGCTGGTCTCCGACAAGGTCACCATCACCCTTGACGTGGCTTTCGTCAAGGCTGCCTGAGCCCCTTTTGCACCATTAATGTGCCGGTCCGCCCCACGGGGCAGGCCGGCACATTTCATTTTGTCTGCCGTTCTCCTGAACACGCTATGCAAGGTACCTGCACCGGGCTAGTGTGTCTGCTATGAGCACCCCTAATGAGTATCCAGGTCCCGAGCAATCCGGCTCGCAACCGCCCGTTGGCGGTTCCGGTTCACAGCCTGAAAATGCTCCACAAACCCCCAATCCCGGCTACCAGGCGCCGCCTCCCGGCTACCAGCAGCCGGGTTACCAGCAGCCGGGCTACCAGGCCCCTCCGCCCGGTTACCAGCAGCAGCCCTACCAACAGCAGGCGCCGTACCAGCAGCAGCCGCAAAAGCCGGCTGGCGACACGTCCTTCCAAATGCCCGCCGACTGGCCCAAGGACATGAAGGGTGTCATGCCGGCCAACGGCTTCGCCGGACTGTTCAGCACCGGGCAGCTGCCTCAGTTGCTGAAGGTCTCGTACATCATCTGGCTGGTCACGGCCGGGATCTGGCTGCTGTTCACTGTCCTCGGGCTCATTTTCTCCCTCATTGCCCTCGGCGCACAGGACAACAGCCTTTTTGGCATCACGATTCCCGGCTCCGGGGCGGCCATGCGCGCCGGCGGGGTCAAGGGAATCATCGTCTCCATCATTGCGCTGGTCCTCATCGCCGCGGTGCTGGTCTGCATCATGAAGCTCAAGGAAGGAATGCAGTGGGCCCGCATGGCCCTGTCCGTGATTGCCGTGCTGAGCATCGTCCTGGCATTCCTGGGCGGCGGATCCGGCCTGCTCGGCATTGTCGCCACGGTGTTGATGTGGCTGCCGGAATCCTCCGTGTGGCTCAACGCCAGGGCGCGCGGCACCGCCTGAATTGCCTTGGAGGTAGTTCCCAAGCAAGAGGTCGCGTAGGGTTAAAACATACCCGGCGCGGCCTCTTCGCCTGCCGCCGGCAGCCACTGAAAAGGACCCCTCCCATGACCACTCCTGACGAACAGCCTCAAGAGCGGCCCACCCCCGGTCCCGGCCACTACGGCGAGATTGCCCCGGGCGTCCCCCGGTACGGCCAGTACGCCCCCGCCGGGTGGCAGCCGCCGCAGCCTACAGATCCGGCCGCTCCCCCGCACGACGCCGGCACCTCCTCCGCGCTGCCGCCCGCCTCCGCGTACCCCGGCTACCAGGGTTCCCCGCAGGGCACCGGCTACCAGAACACCGATTTCACGCACCGCGGCTCCGGCCCCCTGCCCACGGGATCCCACTATGCACCGCCCCGCCGCGTGGTCCTGGCCAGCCGGCTGATCATGGCTGCCGGTGCACTCCAGGCGCTGGCCCTTGTGTTGTGGTTGGTGGCCATGGGCCTGCCGTCGGGACAGGACATGATCCGCAGCGTGGTGGAGCAGTCGCTGGCCAGCAACCCGCAGGCCGCCGCCGGCATCCCCGCACAAACCCTGATCAATGTTGTTGCCGCCATGCTGGCCGTGTTCCAGGCCGTTGCGGTGGGGTTCTACTTTTGGATGGCCTGGGCCGTTCGCAAGGGCAGGCGTTGGGCACGCACCCTGTCCCTGGTCCTGGCCGCGCTCTCCGTCGTGATGGTGCCCGAGGGTGTGGCGTATTCGTACTACTCCATCGCGCGCATCCTGCTGGGGATAGTCGCCGTCGTCATTTTGTTCCGCCCGCCGGCCAGGGACTATTTTGCCAAGGGGCCCCAGCGCGGCAGCGGGGCCTGAGCCGGCCGGTCCAGCCAAAAGGACCTCAAGCGCTTGGCCGGTCCTCTTCCAGCCCGGGCACCTGCAGGCGCTGGGCGTGGTAGGCCAGGATCTGCAGTTCGGTGGCCATATCCACCTTGCGCAGGTTGACAAAATCAGGCACGGACAGCGCCACGGGGGCAAAGCTGAGTATGCTGTGGACGCCTGCTGTCACCACGCGGTCGCACACTGACTGTGCCACGCCGGCCGGCAGCGCCAGCACCACCATGTTGGCGCGGGTTTTTTCCAGCACCGGCTCCAGCTCCGCGACGTCGCTGACGCGCAGCCAGCCGATCTCATTGCCAATCACCATTTGGTCGGCATCCAGCAGTGCCACCACGTCAAAGCCGCGCGTTTCAAAGCCCGCGTACCGGGCCAGTGCCCGGCCCAGGTTTCCGGCGCCGACGATGGCCACGCGCCATTCATGCGTCAGGCCGAGGGCCTGGGCGATCTTCCGGCTGAGGTTGGCCACCTCGTAGCCCACGCCGCGGGTGCCGTAGGAGCCCAGGTAGGAGAGGTCCTTGCGGACATTGGCGGAGCCGACGCCGGCGGACTCGGCCAGGGATTCGGAGGAGACCTGGTCCACGCCTTCGGCAAGCAGGCCGTTGAGGGTGCGCAGGTACAGGGTCAGCCGTGACACCGTGGCGGGCGGCAGCTGGCGGGCCGGTTCGGCCGCCGGCTGGTCCGGAATCTGCACTGGTGTCACGGTCATGCTCCAAGTTCTGTTGCAATGGCCGCCCCTGGACGGGAGGACTCGTGTCGCCTTGATCCACGGAACAGCCTCCATCCACTGTATGACGTGGCCGGTGCTTCGCCAAAGCCGCCCAGCCCCGGGGCCAGGTGCTACGCCCCGGCTGGTGCTACGCCCCGGCTCCGCCCATGGCGCGGCGCAGGACCGAGCGCAGGCGCACGGGGTCGATCTGCCAAAAGTCCCGCGGGACGCCGTCGACCAGCACCACCGGCACTTCCTCCCCGTAGCGGGCGGTGAGGGCGGGGTCGCCGTCGATGGTGGTTTCCTGCCACGGGAGGCCGACGTCGTCCGCCACGGCGGCGACCACCTCCCGGGCCGCGGTGCACAGGTGGCAACCTTCGCGGGTCAGCAGTTCAAGCCGGGGTGCCGGGGCCGGTGCGCCTTCGGGTACGGGATTCATGGTCCAACCGTACGCAGGGTGGCGGCGGGGTTCCACTTGCGGAGTCCGGAACGAGAATTCCCCCACTGTTAACCGCGGGCCGTGCGGCGGGGCGGGCAGGTGCTGGCAGGATTGACTAGACTCGTTCCATGCCCGACGTGACTACCGACAGTGCCGAGGCCGCCTCGACAACTGTGCAACGCCAGGGCGAGGCCGCATTCTTCGACGTGGACAACACCATGATGAAGGGCGCCAGCCTGTTCCATGTGGCCCGGAAGATGTACCAGAAAAAGGCATTCACGCTCCGGGACGCCGCGGGCTTCGCGTGGAAGCAGGCCAAGTTCATCCTGCGCGGGGAAAACATGAACGACGTCCACTCCGTGCAGGACTCGGCCCAAAAGCTGGCAGCCGGCATCAGCGCCGAGTTTGTCCAGCAGCTGGGCGAGGAAGTCTACGACGAGATGATCGTCTCGAAGATCTGGCCCGGCACCAAGGCGCTGGCCCAGGAGCACCTCAAAAAGGGCCGGCAGGTCTGGCTGGTGACGGCAACGCCCGTGGAGGTGGCCGGCGTCATTGCCGCACGGCTCAAGCTGACCGGGGCGCTCGGCACGGTGGCTGAAATCCAGGACGGCGTGTACACCGGCAGGCTGGTGGGGGAGGTTCTGCACGGGGCCGCCAAGGGCCGCGCGGTGCGGGATTTGGCGCTGGCGCAGGGCCTGGACCTTTCGCGCTGCTGGGCATACAGCGACTCCTACAACGACATCCCGTTGCTGACGGCCGTGGGGAATCCGGTGGCGATCAACCCTGACGCCCGGCTCCGCCGTCATGCGCGTGACCACAACTGGCCCATTTACGACTACCGTTCCGGGCGCCGCGCGGCCACCATGGGCCTGCAGGCGGCCACGGGCGCCGGCATTGTGTATGGCCTGTGGAAGGGCATTGCGTCCATGCGGCGCAAGTAGCACCAACAAAAACGCCCGTCCACCTTGGGTGAACGGGCGCTTGCTGCAAAGAAGATCTACTTCTTGTTGCGGCGCTGGTGACGAGTCTTGCGAAGCAGCTTGCGGTGCTTCTTCTTCGCCATCCGCTTGCGGCGCTTCTTAATAACTGAACCCATGGAAGTCCTCACAAACTACATAGTTGGCCCCGATTGGGGCCAGAAACGATTAGGTTGACCGATCGCAGGAATCGGTCAAAGCCGAAAATGGATCTTTCCTAGGGTACCGCCTCTAGCCGGTATGCGCCGAACCGGGGTTCCCTTCGGACTCCGCCCTGTCCGCCACGGTCGACTTCAGGATTGCCTCCACGGCATTCTGCGGCACGCGGTAGCTCCTGCCAAAGCGGACGGCGGGAAGTTCACCGGCATGGACCATGCGGTAGACGGTCATCTTGGAGACGCGCATCAGCTCCGCCACTTCCTGAACCGTCAGGAAGTTCACGTTGGAGAAATTTTGCCCCTGCGCCATAGCCTCTTGGTTTCCATTTCACTGTCCGGTGCCGCCGGCGGCACCCGCCACCCCATGCGCTAACTCTAAGGGCAGATGGGGCCAAAGTGGTAGTTGTGGTTGGGATATTTTCCCCGGCCGGCTCAGGCCGCGTCCTGCGCGCCGCGGAGGCGGCGGGTGCGGGAGCTGCGGGCCAAGTTTGCCAGGACATCGGCCGTGACATCCCACTCCATGCAAGCGTCCGTCACGCTCTGCCCGTACGTCAGGGAGGCGGTGCCGGCGGCCACCTGGTCCACGTCCAGATTTTGCGCCCCGCCCACCAGGAAGCTCTCCAGCATGATGCCGGCAATGGCGTTGGAGGAGGCGCCGCCGGCCTCCAGCTGGGCGCCGATGGCCAGCGCCACCTCGGCCTGGCGGTGGTGGCTCTTGCCGGAGTTGGCGTGGCTGGCGTCGACGATCAGGCGCGGGTTGATGCCGGCGTCCGCGGCGGCGTTGGAGGCGGTTTCGACGTCGGCGGCGGAGTAGTTGGGGCCCTTCCGCCCGCCGCGGAGGATGATGTGGGTGTCCTGGTTGCCGGCCGTGCTGACCAGTGACGCCCGGCCGCCGCCGTCAATGCCGAGGAACGACTGCGGTGCGCTGGCCGCCTGGCACGCGTCGAGCGCCACCTGGAGGCCGCCGTCGGTCCCGTTCTTGAAGCCGACGGGCATGGACAGCCCAGACGTGAGCTGGCGGTGGATCTGGCTCTCGGTGGTGCGGGCACCGATGGCGCCCCAGGAGATCAGGTCCGCCGTGTACTGGGGGCTGATGGGCTCGAGGAATTCAGTGCCGGTGGGCAGCCCCAGGGCGGCAACGTCGAGCAGGAACTTGCGCGCCAGGCCCAGCCCGGTTGCCACGTCGTGGCTGCCGTCCAGCAGCGGATCGTTGATCAGGCCCTTCCAGCCAACGGTGGTCCGCGGCTTTTCGAAGTAGGCCCGCATGACAATCAGCAGGTCCTCTTCGTGCTCCTTCGCGGTCGCGGCCAGGCGGCGGGCGTAGTCCAGGCCGGCCGCGGGGTCGTGGATGGAGCAGGGGCCCACGATCACCAGGAGCCTGTCATCGACACCGTCCATGACGGCCCTGACCTGGTCGCGGCCGCGTTCGACGGCGGTCCCGGCCACTGCGTCCAGCGGCAGCGCCGCTTCCAGTTCGGCAGGAGACGGGAGCGCGGTGAAGTGGCTGACGCGCAGGTTTGCGGTGGTGGATTTGGCTGCTGTTGCTGTGATGCTCACGGGGCGGGTCCTTTGTGCTGGCGGCAGCGGGCCCCTTTTCAGAAACCCGCCTGGAAATGGCGAAGGACAGAGAAAAATTTCTCTGTCCTGTTGGCTCTGAAGGAAAGTTGGATGCGTGTCAGTTAGACGCGGGCCCCTCCAGAGCCAACGAAAAATACGCATACCAACGCTTTGTCATGGCAATACTGTAAACCGCGCCCAGCCCCGGCGACAAATCGCCGTGGCGGCGCCTGCGTCACATTGCGGACGCAGGCACCGCCACGGCGAACCGTGCTACTTCAGCCGCGGGTCCGTGTTCCTTGCGGGAGAGATATTTTGGGGAATGATTGAGAAAGCGTTTTCTCAATCCGTTATATGCTTTGTATCAACACTCTGGGCACGGAGTCAAGGAGCGCCCCTTTTCAACGGGGCTCCCTGTCCCGGCGCCCTCAATCCCAAGGAGACCCATTGGCCAAGCGAGTACGGACCACCCGCACAGGCATCTCCGATGTTGCGGCCAGGGCGGGGGTTTCCCTCGCCACGGTTTCCCGGGTCATGAATGGCAACCAGACCGTGGACGCCCAGATTGCCGAGCGCGTGAGGATCGCAGCCAGCGAGCTGAAGTACCAGCCGAACCCCACGGGGCGCAACCTGGCGCGCGGCAAGACGGACACCATTGGCGTGGTGGTGCCGGACCTGGGCAACCCCACCTTCCAGGGCGTGCTGCGCGGTGTCAGCCGGGCTGCGGCACAGGACGGCTATCGCGTGCTGATCGCGGACTCCTCCGAAGTCTCCAGCGAGGAAGCCATCCTCGCCGGGGAGGCACGACGGCGGTGTGACGGCGTGGTGCTGTGCGCGCCTCGCATGGGCGCTGCCGAATTGGAGGAGCTGGCACCGTCGCTGCACCCGCTGGTGCTGGTCAACCGGGCCACCAACGCCACGGGCAGCCCCAGCGTGATTGTGGACTACGGCCGGGGCATCCAGGACCTGGCTGCCCACCTGGTGGGGCTGGGGCACACTCGGCTCGCCTACGTTGCGGGACCAGCCAGCAGTTCCTCCCACCGCCTCCGCCTGGCCGGGCTGGATGCATTCAAGGCCTCACACAGCGGCATTGAAGTGCAGGTTTTCTCCAACGGCTCAACGTTTGAAGACGGGCACAGTTCTGCCGGCGACGTGCTGGCCTCCGGGGCCACGGGCATCATGGCGTTCAACGACCTCACGGCCATGGGCCTGCTCAGCGCCATGAATGAACGCGGCATCAGGGTGCCGGAGGACCTGTCCGTCACCGGCTTCGATGACATCCCCTTTGCCCGCTACACCACCCCGCCGCTTACCACGGCAACCGTGCCCATCCAGGATGTTGGCGAGCAGGCCTGGGCGCAGATGAAGGAACTGCTCAACCGCGCGCCCAATGCCGCTGCGGAGGCAGGGGAGCCGGCCAGCACCACCTTTACGCCCACGCTGACGGTGCGCGGCAGCACGGCGCCGCCGCCCGGCAAGGGCTAAGCTAGCCGGAACGCGGCGCCGCCGCCCGGGTCAACGCAACGGGTCAACGAAGCGGGTTGAAGTGGCGCATGATGGCCGGCGCCTCGGTGCCCGTCAATCCCGCGGCGACCATTTTGCCGGTCAGCGGGCCCAGGGCGATGCCCCACATGCCGTGGCCGCCGGCCACATGCACCCGCGGCGACCGGGAGGCGCCAATCAACGGGAAGCCGTCCGTGGTGCAGGGGCGGGCGCCCACCCATTCCTCGGCACGGTCCTCCCAGTTGATGCCCGTGAACATGGGTGAGGCGGCCTCCACGATGGCCTTGATGCGGCGCGGGTCCAGGGGCGCGTCGGCGTCGCGGAATTCCATCATGCCGGCCACCCGGAACCTGTCCCCCAGCGGGGTGCAGGCCACTCGCTGCGTGGGGAAGTAAATCGGGTGGCTGGGCATGGCCTCCGGCACCACCGTGAAGCTGTACCCGCGGCCGGCCTGGACCACGCGCTTGACTCCAAACTTGCGGGCGAGCGTACCCAGCCACGCACCCGTGGCGAGGACAACGGCGTCGGCCTTCAGGGAGCGGCCCTCGGAGCCAATCACCTCAACGCCGGTGCCCGTGTCGCGGATGTCCACTACGTTGAAGGCGCCCGTGATGGTGGCACCGCGCGACGTGACGGATTCGGCCAGCGAATCCATGAACGCCGGCGGGTTGATGTAGCGCTGGCCGCTGATTTCAATGCCGGCCGCCACGCCGGGGCCCAGGGTGGGCTCCAGTTCGCGCAGCTGCTCACCGGAGATGAGCGTGTAGTCCACGCTGCCGCCGGTTTCACGGATCACGTTGAATTCCTTAACGAGCGCGTCGCGGTCGGCGAGGCTTGCGAAGCCCGTCAGGAAAGGGTTGGCCGGGTGCGTTGGCTCGGCCCCCGGCCCCGAAGCCTGCGCAATTTCATCAAAGGCGTCCAGGCCCGTGTGGCCCACTTCGGCAAAGACCCCCATGGCGGCACGCCACTTGCCGGGCGTGCAGTTGCGGGCAAAGCCGGCCAGGAACTTCAGCAGCGACGGGTCCGCGGAGAAGGGAATGTACAGCGGGGAGGCCGGGTCCAGCATGGCCTTGAGCCCGTAGGTGAGCACGGACGGCTCGCTGAGGGGCAGCGTCAGTGCGGGGGTCAGCCAGCCGGCGTTGCCCCAGGAGGAGCCGCTGGCAACGCCGCCGCGGTCCACCACGGTCACTTCAATGCCCTGCTCCTGCAGGTACCAGGCGGTGGACAATCCGATGATCCCCGCACCGACAACAACCACATGCCCAGGCGCCATTGCACTGACCACGACTCACACTCCTATTGGCTCGGCCGGCATCTTTGGCGCCGGCGCTGGTCCCAGCGTATCGCCCGTGCCGCCGGGACAGGAATCCGTGCGTGGCGGCTCAGGCGCGGGACTGGGCATCCTCCACGAGTTCCGCCGTCGGCTCCCCTGCGGCCGCAGGCGCGGCACCGTCATGCGCGCTGCCGCCCTTGCGGTAGCGGTACACGCCGATGGCAACCACGACGGCGGCCAGCCCGGTGGAGAGCAGCAGCGCCTCGCGGGTGTCCGCCACAATCACCATGCCCACCAGCAGCACCGAAATGGTGATGATGGACAGCCACGTCAGGTACGGGAACAGCCACATCTTCAGGGCCAGGTCCTTGGCCGCGGCTCCCATCCGGCGGCGCAGGATCAGTTGCGAGATGGCAATCACCAGCCACACAAACAAGGCGATGGCGCCCGAGGTGTTCACCAGGAACAGGAACACCGAATCCGGTGCCAGGTAGTTCAGGCCCACGGTGATAAAGCCAACAACGGTGGAGGCCAGCACGGCTGAGGCGGGGACGCCGCGCTTGGAAATCTTGCGCCATGACTTGGGCGCATCGCCCCGAGTGGACAGGGAGAACAGCATGCGGCTGGCGGTGTACAGGCCGGAGTTGAGGCAGGACAGCACGGAGGTCAGGACCACGATGTCCATGATGGTGCCGGCGCCGGGGATGCCGAACAGTTCAATGACAGCAACGTAGGGGCTCTTGGCCACCGAGGCGTCATTCCAGGGCAGCAGGGTCACCACGATGCCGATGGAGCCGATGTAGAAGATGAGGATCCGCCACACAGTGGACTTCACGGCCTTCTTGACGGCGTCCACTGGATCCTCAGACTCGCCGGCAGCAATGGTGGCAATTTCCGCGCCGAAGAAGGAAAACACCACCACCAGGATGCCCGCTAGGACGGCGCCGGGCCCGTTCGGGAAGAAGCCGCCGTTGCCCGTCAGGTTGTGCAGGCCCGGAGCTGCGACGCCGGGCATGAATCCAAGGATGGCCACCACGCCCAGGAGCAGGAACAAGATGATGGCGGCCACCTTGATGGAGGCAAACCAGAATTCAAACTCGCCATAGGACTTCACGGACGCCACATTGGTCAGGGTCAGCAGGACCATGAGGATCAGCGCCCAGACCCACTGGTCCACCCCGGGCACCCAGCGGTGCATGATGGCCGCGCCAGCGGTGGCCTCCACCCCCAGCACAATGATCCAGAACCAGGCGTACAGCCAGCCGATGCTGAATCCGGCCCAGCGGCCCAGCGCCTTGTCGGCGTAGGTGGAGAAGGAGCCCGTCTCGGGGTTGGCCGCAGCCATTTCCCCCAGCATCCGCATGACCAGGATGACCACAATTCCGGCGGCTGCGTAGGCCACCAGGATTCCGGGGCCCGCCTGCTGGATGGCGGCACCGGAACCCACAAACAGGCCGGCGCCGATCACGCCGGCAATGGCAATCATGGACAGGTGCCGCGGTTTAAGCGTCTTGGAAAGTTGATCTGTGTGCAATGGCGTTACTTCCTGTTGGACTGCCCCGCCGCGGCAACCCTGCCGCGGGGCTTCCGTGAGCTGGCTCACGGGGACGCTTCAGCCTATGGCGGTGCGTACAGGGTGTCGGTTGGCCATTTCCCCAGAATCCATCAGCGAATTTTGGGCAAGCGCACTTAAAGTGCTCAAATCGGACCTTTTTGTTTTCTATTAGGAAACATGATGGCGTAATTCAGCCAAACAGCTGTGGCATCGCGCCTCAAAGGCCGGCCGCAGGTGACCAGAAATGACAGAACGCACTTTCGGCGCGTCCCCGGCCTGGGCCGGGGACGCGCCGAAAGTGCGTTGCAGGATTGAGGCTAGATCAAGCCCTGTGCAAGCATGGCGTGGGCCACCTTCACGAAGCCGGCGATGTTGGCGCCCACCACATAGTTTCCGGGAGAGCCGTAGGTTTCGGCGGTCTCGGCGCAGCGGTCGTGGATGCCGATCATGATTTGGGTGAGGCGCTGCTCGGTGTGCTCGAAGGACCAGGCGTCGCGGCTGGCATTTTGCTGCATTTCCAGCGCGGAGGTGGCCACACCGCCGGCGTTGGCTGCCTTGCCCGGGCCGAACAGCACGCCGGCCTCCTGGAAGACTGCCACGGCACCGCTGGTGGAAGGCATGTTGGCGCCTTCTGCAACGGCGATGAGTCCGTTCTTGACCATGCGGGCGGCTGCTTCGGTGTTGATTTCGTTCTGCGTGGCGCAGGGCAGGGCCACGGAGGCGTTGACATCCCAAACGGAGCCGCCGTCAACATAGCTGACGGAGGCGCCGCGGCGGACGGCGTACTCCTTGAGCCGGCCGCGCTCCTTTTCCTTGATCTGGCGCAACAGGGCCACGTCAATGCCGGCCTCGTCCACAATGTAGCCGGAGGAATCCGAGCAGGCCACCACGGTGGCGCCGAGCTGCTGGGCCTTGGAGATGGCGAAGGTGGCCACGTTGCCTGAACCGGAGACCACCACGCGCTGGCCGTCGAAGGTGGTGCCGCGGGTCTTGAGCATTTCCTGGGTAAACAGCACGGTGCCGTAACCGGTGGCTTCCGGGCGGACCAGTGAACCGCCCCAGCCGATGCCCTTGCCCGTCAGGACACCGGATTCATAGCGGTTGGTGATGCGCTTGTACTGGCCAAACAGGTAGCCAATCTCCCGCCCGCCCACGCCGATGTCGCCGGCCGGAACGTCGGTGTATTCGCCGATGTGGCGGTACAGCTCCGTCATGAAGCTCTGGCAGAAACGCATCACTTCGCCGTCGGACTTGCCGCGGGGGTCAAAGTCGGAGCCGCCCTTGCCGCCGCCAATGGGCATGCCCGTCAGTGCGTTCTTGAAGATCTGCTCGAAGCCGAGGAACTTCACAATCCCCAAGTAGACGGAGGGGTGGAAGCGCAGCCCGCCCTTGTACGGGCCCAGCGCCGAGTTGAATTCCACGCGGAAGCCGCGGTTGATCTGCACGTGGCCGGAATCGTCCACCCACGGCACCCGGAAGATGATCTGGCGCTCAGGCTCGCACAGGCGCTGGAGCACGGCGGCATCGACGAATTCTGGATGTTTATCCAGTACCGGCCCAAGACTCTCGAACACCTCGTGCACTGCCTGGTGGAATTCTTTTTCCCCGGGATTGCGGGCCAGAACCTGCTCCCGGATGGCTTCTAGCCGGATGTCCATGAGTCTCCTACAACGGGTTTGGCGCCACCTGGTGACGCATAAGTATGCTCACTGGCAATCTTCCAGTCGTCCCATGACTAAATCCAATTCCTCTTGCATGCTGATACGGCATGCAAGATCCTGCAGATATGTGGCGTGCAGCGAGGTGCTGGGGCCGATCGCCCTGCCGGTCCTGTTAGTCCTTGCGCCG
Organism: Arthrobacter sp. A2-55; assembly: GCF_025548615.1. NCBI lineage: Bacteria > Bacillati > Actinomycetota > Actinomycetes > Micrococcales > Micrococcaceae > Arthrobacter > Arthrobacter sp. A2-55. The sequence continues at coordinate 30,787 of NZ_JAJLOZ010000002.1, forward strand.
CCTGAAAGTGGGCAGGTTGGCCAGCAGGTCCGCCGCCTTGTTCGCCGCGCGGCCCACACTACGGGTGATCTGCTGCTGCACGGTGCCTTCGTGTTCGCCGCCAACAAGCACGACGGCGGCCGCCGCTGCTGGCGCGCCTGTCACCGCCGGAGTGGCTGGGGTGGTGGGGGCTGCCGTCACCGCCGGGGCGGCCGGAGTGGGCGCGGCCGGAGTCGGCACGCTTGGAACACCAGCCGTTGCAGCCGGCGTGGCGGCAATGCGGGGAGTTCCACTGCGCTGGGCGGTGGCGTGTGTGGCAGTGGCGTGGGGGGCGGCTGTGATGCCCGCCCCCAGCCCGTCCAGCCACGCGGAGACGAGGGAGAGGGGTTTGGTGTTGATGCTGTAGAACCGCTTCTGGCCCTGGGCCTGCATGGTCACCACGCCGGCTTCCCGGAGCACGCGCAGATGCTTCGAAACGGTGGGCTGGGAGACGCCCAGTTCCTCCACCAGCTCGCCCACGGCCTTGTGCTCTTTGGCCAGCGCTTCAAGAATGTCCCGGCGGGTACGTTCGGCAATAACGGAAAACAATTCTTCTACTGGCATTCCACCACCCTAGCGACATATGCCGAATCCAGCATCTTGGGAACGCCTCTCCCGCGACCACCTGCTGCCCGGAGGCGGTGCGGGCGTCCGCTTGGCTGGTGCCGACAATCCGGGAGATCGAACCGCCACTTCAGTCGAACCACGGGTCCAGCCCGTACAGCGGAAACACTGCCTTCCGCGTGGCCATGACGGTCCTGTCCAGGGCATCGGAAGGGTTGTAGCCAACCTCCCAGGAACGCCACCACGTGTCCGCGTCCTCACCCATCAGCTGCGGTGCGTCCCTCCCGTACCGTTCGCGGACATGTTCGCGCCACGGTTCAGGCACGGGCGTGCGCAACGGGACGGGCTGTCCTGTGGCGATGGCCATGAGGTGCGACCACACCCGCGGGACGACGTCGACAATGTTGTACCCGCCGCCGCCCACGGCAAGCCACCGGCCCCCGCACGTGCTCTGCGCCAGGTCCGCAATGCTCAGGGCGGCCTCTCGCTGGGCGTCAACACTGGTGTTCAGGTGGGACAGCGCGTCGCTGCGGTGGGAGTCGCAGCCGTGCTGGCTGACAATGACCTCCGGCGCGAAGGCCTTGACCAGCTGCGGGACCACGGCGTGGAACGCCCTCAGCCAGCCGCCGTCGCCCGTGTGGGCAGGCAGGGCGACGTTCACGGCGGAACCCAGCGCCTGCGGGCCGCCGATTTCATTGGCGAACCCTGTGCCGGGGAACAAGGTCATGCCGGACTCGTGGAGGGAGATGGTCAGCACCCGGGGATCGTCCCAAAAGATGCCCTGGGTCCCGTCGCCGTGGTGGGCGTCAATGTCGATGTAGGCCACCTTGGCAACACCTGCCTCCAGCAGACGCACCACAGCCATGGCGGCGTCGTTGTAGATGCAAAAGCCGCTTGCCTTCTCCCTCGAGGCGTGGTGCATGCCCCCGCCAAAGTTCACGGCCCGCACGGCGGCACCTGAGATGATGGCGTCGGCAGCCACGAGGGATCCCCCGGCCAGCCGGGCGCCGGCCTCGTGCATTCCGGCGAAGGCCGGGTCGTCCTCGGTGCCCAGCCCGCGGTCCGGATCGCTGCGGGAGGGGTCCTCCCCCACGTGCCGCACCGCGGCAATGTAGCCGCGGCTGTGCACGGTGGCCAGTTCGTCGTCGGAGGCCACCCGGGCGTGCTCCACCCTCACTTGCGGCAGGTCCAGGATGCCCAGCTCCCTGGCCAGGCGAGCCGTCAGGTCCAGGCGCTTTGGCGACATGGGGTGATTGGGGCCAAAATTGTACGCAGACATGGCTGCATCGCAGACTATGCTTGTCGGGATGGCCGCTGGCCCTGGGCTGGCAAATGATGACATCCATCACAGGCTACCCAACCGGGCACGGCTTTGCCGTATCGGCAAGGACACAGGGAATCACCTCGGGCAGGAAGGGCAGCACGGCATTGGCCACTAAAAGCACCCTCCCCGCAACCGGCCACCGGTGGCCGCTGGCCGCAGTTGTCACGGTGCGCGACTTTGTGGACAAGGTTGCCAACAGCTCCCCCGCCAGGCTTGCCCTCATCGTCTTTGCCCTGGTCATACTGGCCTTCACCCTTGCCCTGTCCCTGCCGGCCGCGGCCCGCGACGGGCACGCCACTGCCTTCCACGACGCGCTCTTCACAGCCGTCTCCGCCGTGTGCGTCACGGGCCTGACCACGGTTTCCACCGCCCTCCACTGGTCCTTCTTCGGCCAGCTGGTAATCCTGATCGGCATCTTTGTGGGCGGCCTGGGCATCCTGACCCTGGCCTCGCTCATGTCGCTGATGGTCAGCAAGCGCCTGGGCGTGCGCGGCAAGCTCATCGCCCAGGAGGCCATGAACGCCGGACGCCTGGGCGAGGTGGGCACGCTGCTGCGGATCGTCATCAGCACCTCCGTGGCCATTGAAGTGGTGCTGGCGCTGGCCATGGCGCCACGGTTCCTGGTCCTGGGCGAGTCCCTCCCGCAGGCCATCTGGCACGCCACATTTTATTCAATCTCCTCCTTTAACAACGCCGGTTTCACCCCCCATTCCGACGGCGTGGTGCCGTACGAGGCGGACCTGTGGATCCTGGTTCCGTTGATGATTGGCGGCTTTGTGGGCAGCCTGGGCTTCCCCGTGCTCATGGTGCTGCTGGCCACCGGATTCCGGTTCAAGAAGTGGACGCTGCACGCCAAGCTCACCATCCAGGTCTCCCTCATGCTGCTGGTGGCCGGTGCGGTGCTGTGGGGGGCCATGGAATGGACCAATCCGGCCACCATCGGCAACATGAGCCTGGGCGACAAGATCACGCACTCGATTTTCGCGTCGGTCATGACCCGTTCCCTGGGCTTCAACCTGGTGGACATGAATTCCATGCACCCCTCCACCATGCTGCTCACCGACGCCCTCATGTTTGTGGGCGGCGGCTCCGCCTCCACGGCCGGCGGCATCAAGGTCACCACACTGGCCGTCATGTTTCTGGCCATTGTGGCCGAAGCCCGCGGCGACAACGACGTCAAGATCTACGGGCGCACCATCCCCCAGGGCACCATGCGCGTGGCCATCTCCGTGATCATGATGGGTGCCACGCTGGTCATGGTTGCCTGCGGCCTCCTGCTGGCCATCTCCGGCCAGAGCCTGGACCGGGTGCTGTTTGAAACCATCTCCGCCTTTGCCACCGTGGGGCTCAGCACGGGGCTCTCCAGCGAGCTGCCGCCGTCGGGCGTCTATGTCCTGTGCGCCATGATGTTCTTCGGCCGCGTCGGTTCCATCACCCTGGCCGCGGCCCTGGCCCTGCGCCAGCGCCGCCAGCTGTACCACTACCCGGAAGAGAGGCCGATCATTGGCTGACAAGGTAAATTCCAGCAACCGCCCGCCGCACAATGCACCGGTCCTGGTCATTGGCCTGGGGCGCTTTGGCGCGGCCACGGCACACCAGCTGGTCAAGCAGGGCCGGGAAGTGCTCGCCATTGAACGGGACCCCGCCCTGGTGCAGAAGTGGGCCGGCGTGCTCACCCATGTGGTGGAGGCCGACGCCACGAACATCGACGCGCTGCGCCAGCTGGGGGCACAGGACTTCAGTTCCGCCGTCGTGGGTGTGGGCACGTCCATCGAGTCCAGCGTGCTCATCACGGTGAACCTGGTGGACCTGGGCATCGCGCACCTGTGGGTCAAGGCGATCACGCAGTCGCACGGGAAGATCCTGACCCGGATCGGCGCCAACCACGTCATCTACCCGGAGGCGGACGCCGGTGTCCGCGCCGCGCACCTGGTGGGCGGGCGGATGCTGGACTTCATCGAGTTTGACGACGATTTCGCCATCGTCAAGATGTACCCGCCAAAGGAGACCCAGGGCTTCACGCTGGAGGAATCCAAGGTGCGCTCCAAGTACGGCGTGACCATCGTTGGTGTGAAGTCACCGGGCGAGGACTTCACCTACGCCCAGCCGCACACCCGCGTTTCCGGGCGCGACATGCTCATTGTCTCCGGCTACGTCGACCTGCTCGAACGCTTCGCCGCGCGGCCCTGAGTTTTTTTGGGCCCGTCTCACGTTTTTTGGCCGGACCGCGTCTACAGGGCAAGGAGGTAACACGATGAGCGTGCACACTGTGTTTGATTCACCGATCGGGCTGCTCACGGCCGTGGCGAACGACGACGGGCTGGCGGCCGTGTACATGGCGGAGCACAAGCGTCGGCCGGGTGGGGAGACGTTTGGCCCGCTGGTGCCTGCCGCCGCTTCGCCCGTCCTGGCGGCAACGCGGGAACAGCTGGGCGAATACTTTGCCGGCCAGCGCCGCGAGTTTTCCATCCCCCTGGCCCCGGCTGGGAATCCGTTCCAGCACCGCGTGTGGGATGCGCTGCGCCTGATTCCCTACGGCGAGCTGCGCACGTATGGCGAGCTGGCGGAAATGCTGGGCGACCGTTCCATGGCCCAGGCCGTGGGTTCTGCCAACGGCCGCAATCCCATCAGCATCATTGTCCCGTGCCACCGCGTAGTGGGCGCCGACGGTTCCCTGGTGGGCTACGCCGGCGGGCTAGACCGCAAGCAGTTCCTGCTGGAGCTGGAAATTCCATCCCGAACCCACACCGAAGCGCTGTTTTGAGCAGTCGTGCGGAGGACGGTCCTGCTCACGGGAGCGGTCCCGTTCCGCGCGGCGGTGCCGGACTGCCCCCGTTTGAGGCCGTCGTGGCGGCCCACGGAACCGTGGTGCTGAGGGTGTGCCGCGCCCTGGTGGGCGTCCAGGATGCCGACGACGTGTGGCAGGAAACGTTCCTGGCCGCACTCCGCGCCTATCCGGAATCCGGCGGAATCCGCAACCGCGAGGCCTGGCTGGTCACGATCGCGCGCAACAAGTCAATGGACCACCACCGCAGGGCCGGGCGCCTGCCGGTCCCCTCGGGCGACCCCCAAGCCCCGCTTGCCGTTGCCTGGACGGCCACGGCGGGAGCCGTCGCGGCGGCGGCAGGGGGAGACGACGTCGTGCGTGCCCTGGAAGCCGGCGAGGACGCCGCCATGGTGTGGTCGGCGGTGGCGCTGCTGCCGGAAAAGCAACGCCTGGCCGTGGTGTACCACCACCTGGCCGGGCTGCGGCATGCCGAGGTGGCCGGGCTGCTGGGAAATTCCGAGGCCGCGGCCAGGCGTGCGGCGGCGGACGGCCTGAAGGCGCTGCGTGTGCAGCTGCTTGGACGAGAAAGGGAACAACCATGATCGCAAACCGTGTACTGCCGTCCGAATTGCTGCCGCTGGCCGTGGATGAAGACGGTGCAGTAGCCCGGTTGAGGGCCGCCCTGCCGGCTGCCGCCGCTGCTGCCGGGCTGGTTGATGTGGCGTACCGGGTGGTGGATTCCCCCGTGGGGCAGCTGCTACTCGCGGGCACGGAGGTGGGGCTGGTGCGCGTGGCGTTTTCCCGCGAGGGGCACGATGCCGTGCTGGCTGCGCTGGCTTCGACCGTCAGCCCCCGCATTCTCCGGGCCCCTTCCCGGCTGGACGCTGCGGCGCGGGAACTGGACGAATATTTTGGCGGCCGGCGGCACTCCTTTGACCTGCCGCTGGACTTCCGGCTGGCCAATGGCTTCCGTCGGGAGGTGCTGGCCCACCTGCCGGAGATTGGCTACGGCCACACGGCCAGCTACGCCGCCGTGGCCGCACTGACATCCAGCCCACGGGCCGTGCGCGCCGTCGGGACCGCGTGCGCCCGGAATCCACTGCCGCTGGTGGTGCCCTGCCACCGCGTGATCCGCTCCGACGGCAGCCAGGGCGCCTATCTGGGCGGCCCGGACGCCAAGGCGCTGCTCCTGGCCCTCGAGGCCGCCCCGCAGCCCTGACGGGAGCCCCGGGAGGACGACGGCGGAGGACGTCGGCGGAGGGCGTGCGGCCCGCTTCACGTGGCGCCGCCGCACGTGGCCCTACTGTGCGCTGAGCTCCTGGGTGATCTGCGCCGCCCGGGCGGCAGCGGCCCGCGCGCCGGCCAGCACTATGCCCGGCAGGCCTTCACGGTCAAACGTGGCGATGGCCTGTTCCGTGGTGCCGTTCGGGCTGGTGACGCCGCGGCGAAGGGTGGCAGGATCGGCCCCGGGTTCGGCGAGCATCAGCCCGGCCCCGGCCACGGTTTCGCGGGCCAGGACCTGGGCAACCGCGGGTGCCAGGCCGAAATCCACCGCAGCGGCGGCCATGGCCTCCGCCAGGTAAAAAGCGTAGGCCGGGCCGGAACCGCTGATGGCCGAGACGGCGTCCTGCTGTTCCTCCGGAATGTCCAGGACCACGCCGGAACCGTCAAATATTTCATGTGCGGCGGCCAGCTGCGCTTCCCCGGCGTGGGAGCCGGCGGACAGGGCCACCACGCCCCGGCCCACCCGCAGCGGCGTGTTGGGCATGGACCGCACCACCGGCTGGCCGGGACGCAGGGCGCCCTCCAGCTGGGCCAGCGAGACAGCGGCCGCGACGCTGATGACCACCGCGCCGGGTTCGAGCTCCGCAGCAATTTCCCGGCACAACGCCACCGTTCCCACGGGCTTGACGCCGAGAATCACCACCCCGGCCCCTGCCACGGCCAGTGTGTTCGCGCTGCTGTCTTCATTGGAGGCCAGCGCCGTGACGCCGTGGGAGTGGGCCAGTTCCTCGGCTCGTTCGGGCCGGCGCACCGTCACGGTGACTGCCTGCGGAGGGGTGCCCGCGGCAAGCAGCCCCGTCAAAATCGCTTCGCCCATTGAACCGCAGCCTAGAAATACTATTTTTTTGGTCATGGTCCCATCATTCTTGGCGCGGGCCCGGCGTGCAACAAATGGATTGCCAGACTTTTCCCAGCCGCACCGGGGCCTTTGCCCAGACAGCCCGCCTACTGTCGTAAGTACCTCATAAAGGTGCGAGTGATGACGGACCGGCGGTTGATTTATCAGCTGTTGGGCCGGAGGCGCCGGAAGCAGTCAGGCATTCCCCCAAGGCCTGGCACCGCTTCCGGCGTTTCTCGTTTAAGGCTGCGGCTGCGGCTGCGCCCGTCCCGCCCGGAAAATTCTTAACGGCAAACGCACAGCCTGCGCCCCGGTTATTCCCAAAGTGGCGGCCTAATGTTTTAACTACCTCATAAGGGTGCGAGTGATGATCGGATTGGTTTTGTCCTGAAGACCAGTCAAATCGCCGGAGAACTCGCCAGTGTATCCCCCATCCACTGGCCCCATGTTCTCCGGCGATTTCGCATTTAAGAAGACAAACCCTCCCGCCCAACACAAACCCTCCCTCACAATCGGGGCATTTTTTGAGAACGCTCCCGCACCAACTGCGGGAGCGTCGGCCAAAACCGCCCCGATTGCAACCGAGCGTCGGGGGAGTGTTAGTCGAGGGTTTGGCCCAGGTGCACGCGGGCAAACTCCAGGGTTTCGGCCAACCATTCCTCGCGCTGCCCTGCCCCCTTGGCCTTGCGCGTGGAAATCTCGGCCACCACGGCGCCGTCAAAGCCGTTCCCGGCAATATGCTGGAGCACCTCCACGCATTCCTGCGTGCCGTGGCCCGGAATCAGGTGCTGGTCCTTGGTGGACGGCGAGATGCCGTCCGTCAGGTGGATGTGCCGCAGCCTGGAACCGAGGGCCTTTGCGGCAGCCAGGCTGGAGGCGCCCGCGGACGCCGCGTGGGAGAAGTCCCACGTGACGTCCTGGTAGTCCTGCGGGACGGGGTCCCAGTGCGGTAGGTACGCCATGGCCTCTCGCCCACGGACCCGCCACGGGTACATGTTCTCCACGGCAATGCGGACCCCGAACGCGTCCGCAATGTCGCGCACCCCGTGGGCAAACGTTTCGGCGTAGTCGTTTTGCCAGCGGAACGGCGGGTGCACCACCACCACGTCGGCGCCGACGTCCACAGCCATCTGGGCCGAGCGCTGCACCTTGTTCCACGCACTCCCCCACACCTGCTGCGTCAGCAAAAGCGTGGGTGCGTGGATGGCCACGATCGGCTGGTTGTACCGTTCCGCCAGCGCGTTCAGGGCGGAGGAGTCCTGGCTGTCGCCGTTGTGCGTCACCAGCACCTCCACGCCGTCGTACCCGAGGTCCGCGGCCACCGCAAAGCCGTCGTGGACGGACAGCGGGTACACCGACGCCGTGGACAGGGCCACCGGGATGTGGCGCGGTGGCTGGGGGGAATCAGCAGCTGTGGTTGTCATGTCCGCCTAGTCGAGTGCCGAATTTTTGAGCTTGCCAACATGTGCCGGGGGATCCAGCGGCCCGTCAAAAACCAGTTGGTCCAGCCGCCGCAGGATGAGCCCCTCACGCAGCGCCCACGGGCTGATTTCCATGGTCTGTACCTGGAACAGTTCCAGGGCTGCCTGCGCCACCAGCGCGCCCGCCAGGACCTGTTTGGCCCTGGCCACGGACACGCCGGGCAGGTGCAGCCGGTCGGCCGAGGACATGGCGGACAGCCGCTGGCTCCACAGCCCCAGGTCGGTCAGGTGCAGTTCGCGCCTGACGTACGGTCCCATGGACGACGGCGCCGCCCCGGTAATGCGCGCCAGCGCCCGGAATGTTTTGGAGGAGCCGGTGACGATGTGCGGGGCACCGAGAGCCTGGACCTCGGCAACGGGCTCCTTGAGCGTTGCCCTGATGTGCTTGCGCAGTTCCTTCACGCTCTTGGCCGTGGGCGGGTCCTCCGTGAGCCAGTCCCGGGTCAGGCGGCCGGCGCCCAGCGGCACCGAGTGGGCCAGCTCCGGCAGTTCGTTGCTGCCCTGGGCGATTTCAAAGGAGCCACCGCCAATGTCCAGGTTCAGGATGGTCCCCGCGCCCCACCCGTGCCAGCGGCGGACGGCAAAAAACGTCATGGCGGATTCCTCGGCACCGGTCAGCTCCGTCAGGCTGATGGTGGTTTCGTGCCGCACCCGGGCCAGCACCGCGGCACCATTGGTGGATTCGCGGATCGCCGAGGTGCAGAACGCCAGCAGGTCCTTGGCCCGGTGCTTGGCGGCGAATTCCCACGCCTCCAGAATGAACTCGATGAGCTCGGTCTGGCCCTCGTCGTTGATGTTCCCGTCGCCGTCGAGGTATTGCACCAGGCTCAGGGCGCGCTTGTGCGAGGCATAGGGCACCGGGTTGGCCCCGGGACGCGCGTCAACCAACAGCAGGTGGACCGTGTTGGAGCCAATGTCGAGCACGCCTAATCTCATGTGCCCATTATTGCGCGTTCCGCCCGCGAATAGTTGCCAGTCCCGCCGCCGCGGCGGCGGGACTGGCTACTTCTTGGCCGGAGCCTTCCGCTTGGCTGCGGGCTTCTTCGCCGGCGTCTTGGCCGTGCGCTTGACGGGGCCGCGTTCGCGCTTGTCGGCCAGGAGCTCGACGGCGGCCTCACGGGTCAGTTCGCCCACGTCGGTGCCGCGGGGCACGGTGATGTTGGTGATGCCGTCGGTGATGTACGGGCCAAAGCGGCCCTCCTTCACCACGATCTTCTTCCCTGACACGGGATCCTCGCCAAACTCCGCCAGCGGGGGCACGGCGGCGCGGGCGCCCCGCTGCTTAGGCTGGGAGTAAATCTCCAGGGCCGCCTCCAGCGTGAAGGTGAAGATTTCCTCCTCCGAGCCGATGGAACGGGAGTCGGTGCCCTTTTTCAGGTATGGCCCAAAGCGGCCGTTCTGCACCGTGATCTCCACCCCTTCCGCGTCGGCACCGAGCACCCGGGGCAGGCTCATGATCTGCAGCGCCTGCTCCAGCGTGACGGTGTCAACCGTCATGGTCTTGAACAGGGACCCGGTGCGGGGCTTGGCCTTGACGGGCTTCTTGGCAGGCTTGGGCTTGCCGTTCTTGTAGTACTCAACGGGCAGCTTGGCAATGTCTTCCTCGGTGAGCTCCGGGATCACCTCGGTGACGTAGGCGCCGTAGCGTCCGTTCTTGGCCACCACGGTCAGTCCGGTGGCAGGATCCACGCCCAGCACCCGCTCCTCCGGCGCCGCCGTTTCCATCAGTTCCTGCGCCTTGGCGGGCGTGAGCTCGTCCGGGGCCAGATCCTCGGGGACGTTGGCCCGGGCGGATTCGATGATCTCCCCGGTTTTGGGGTCCAGGGTGGGGACAGTCGATTCCAGGTACGGCCCGAACTTGCCCACGCGCAGCACCAGGGTGTCGGTGATGGCGATCGAGTTGATGTCCCGGGCGTCAATTTCGCCCAGGTTGTTCACAATGCCGAGCAGGCCGTCGTCGGAATCGTCGCCGTCGGCCCCGAAGTAAAAGTGCTTGAGCCATTCGGAGCCCTTGTCGTCGCCGTTGGCGATGCGGTCCAGGCCCGTCTCCATGCCGGCCGTGAACTTGTAGTCCACATAGGACGTGAAGTGCTGCTCCAACAGGCGGATCACGGAGAAGGCAATCCACGTGGGGATCAGCGCCGAACCCTGCTTGCGCACGTAACCGCGGTCCATGATGGTGGACAGGGTGGAGGCGTACGTGGACGGGCGCCCGATGTCGCGCTCCTCCATCTCCTTGGTCAGCGACGCTTCAGTAAACCGCGGCGGCGGGGAGGTCTCATGCCCGGTTGCCGTGATTTCGGAGGCTTTCAGGGCGTCCTTTTCCTGGACGTTGGGCAGGCGCTTGTCCGCCTCGTCGGCGTCGTTGCGGGACTCGTCCCGGCCTTCCTCGTAGGCGGCCAGGAAGCCCCGGAACGTGATGACGGTGCCGGAGACGGAGAATTCCGCATCCTGGCCCCCGGTGGCGGCAGCGCCGAGCTTGATGGTCGCCGTCGAGCCCTTGGCGTCCGCCATTTGGGAGGCAACCGTGCGCTTCCAGATGAGTTCGTACAGCTTGAACTCGTCGCCGCGCAGGGCGCTGGCCACCTGGGCGGGGGTGCGGAAGGAGTCGCCGGCGGGGCGGATGGCCTCATGGGCTTCCTGGGCATTGGAGCTCTTGTTGGCGTAGACGCGCTTGGCGGCCGGCACAAACTCCGGGCCGTACAGTTCCGAGGCCTGGCGGCGGGCGGCGTTGACGGCCTCGTCGCTCAGGGACGAGGAATCCGTACGCATATAGGTGATGTAGCCGTTTTCATACAGGCGCTGGGCGGTGGACATGGTGGACTTGGAGGTGAAGCGCAGCTTCCGCCCGGCCTCCTGCTGGAGGGTCGACGTCGTAAACGGCGGGGCGGGCCGGCGCGTGTACGGCTTGTGCTCCACGGAGCGGACGGCGAAGTCTGCGTGTTCCAGGCCCAGCGCCAGCGCCTTCGCGGCGGCCTCGTCCAGGTGCGCCACGTTCTTGCCGGTCAGCTGGCCCTTGTCGTTGAAGTCGCGCCCGGAGGCCACGCGCTTCCCATCGAGGGCGGACAGCTTAGCGGTGAAGGCTTCCTTGCCGTCCACGGGGGCGAAGCTGCCCAGCAGGTCCCAGTAGCCGGCGGAACGGAACGCCATGCGCTCGCGTTCGCGCTCCACCACCATGCGGGTGACAACGGACTGGACGCGGCCGGCGGACAGTCCGCGGGAGACCTTGCGCCACAGCACGGGGGAAATTTCGTAGCCGTAGAGCCGGTCCAGCACGCGGCGGGTTTCCTGGGCATCCACCAAATCCGTGTCCAGGTCCCGGAGGCTGGTGAGTGCGCGCTGCAGGGATTCCTTGGTGATTTCGGCAAATGTCATGCGGTGCACGGGCACCTTGGGCTTGAGCACCTCAAGCAGGTGCCACGCGATGGCCTCGCCTTCGCGGTCCCCATCAGTTGCGAGGTAAAGTTCGTCGGCGTCCTTGAGCTGCGCCTTGAGCTCCGCCACCTTCTTCTTCTTGTCCGGGGAGATGACGTAATAGGGCTTGAAGCCGTTTTCCAGGTCGACGGCGAACTTGCCGATGGAGGACTTCTTCAGCTCAGCCGGGAGGTCCGACGGTTGCGGCAGGTCACGGATGTGGCCAATGGAAGCCTCGACAACGAAACCCTCGCCCAGGTACTTGGCGATGGTCTTGCTCTTGGCGGGGGACTCCACGATGACGAGCTTTTTGCCGGTCTTTGGCTTGCTGGCTGCCTTGCTGGGCACGGTACTCCTACAGGGAATGAAAGGTTGCGCGAACGGCGCACCCATGAGCCTAGTTCACCATATTTTTACCCCCAACATGTATTGCAAGGGAAACCGGGGGTCCCCTGGCGCCGCGGCGGGGAGCTATTCGGCGGGCAGCAGAAAGCCGTCCCGGAGCAAGTTGCACACCCTGCCATAGAGGACGTCGGCGAAGTCGGCATCATCGCGTTCCAGCAGGGCGGCGAGGGCCCCAATCAGCTGGCGCACCGTCAGCCCGCCGTCGCTGGCGGAGACAAATCCGGCCAGTTCGGTGCTCAGCAGCGTGGTGCGGCGCAGCCCGGCACCCTGGCGGAGCAGTATCACGCCGGGATGCTCGGCGCCGGGTTTTTGGTGGCGCTCCTCGGTGACGTCGCCCGCCACGTCCAGGCGTTCATCCCAGATGTCAGCGCGGGCGTCGATCCACGCTTCGCGGTCCAAGGTGGCGGCCAGATGCGGGCCCGCGGGCTGTTCGATCGGGTACAGGATTTCCTCACAGCGGGTGTCAGTGCTGAAGTTCGACGCCGGCATGCCCGCCTGGGCGGCCGGCTCCGGCTTCCGCAGCAGGATGTAGCCGAAGCCGATTCCCGCCACATTGCGGGACGCGAAGTCGCGCAAATAGTCCCCGTAGGCCAGGGCGTACGCTTCCCGGTCCCGCCCCTGAGAGGCATCCTGCAGCCAGGTTTCCGCGTAGGAGCCGGGACTGAGCTGCTCACGCTGGATGAACCAGGCCTGCACGCCGTCCGGGACCCACTGCCTGGGCCGGGCGTCCCATCCGAGGGACTCGCCGCCGTCGCCCCTTCCCACCTCCCAGTTGCCCAGCATCTGGGCGGTGCCTCCGGGGGCCAGGACCGCCGGAAGCCCGCGGACCAGGTTTTCGACAATCGCGTCCCCGGCCAGGCCGCCGTCGCGATAGGTGAACTGGTCAGCGGACTGCTCGCCGCGGTGGCGCGGGGTGATGACGAACGGCGGGTTGGAAACCACCAGGTCGAAGCATTCACCCGCCACCGGGTCCAGCAGGCTGCCGAGCCGCAGCGACACCCTGGCGTCCTTGGTGGCCGGGTCAAAATCCTTCGGGGCGAGCCCCAGTGCCGGCGCGTTGAGCATGAGGTTGAAGCGGGTGAAGGCGAGCGCACGGGCGGAAATGTCGGTGGCCACCACTGTCGCGGCATGCTGGAGCAGGTGGAACAGCTGGATCCCGCAGCCGGTGCCGAGGTCCAGTGCACGGGCCACGGGGCGGCGGATGGTGGCCTGGGCGAGGGTGAGGGAGGCCTGTCCGATCCCGAGGACGTGGTCATGCCTGAGGACGCCGGGGCGCTGGTGGGCGCCCAGGTCGCTGGCCACCCAGAGGTTGGTGTCGGCGCCTTCGGGGGTCTCGGCGCCGTCGGGTGTTGCGCCGTCGGGTGTTGCGCCGTCGGGGGTGTCGCCGGGCCAGCCGTAGGGGCGGAGGTCGACGGCGGCGCGCAGGAGGGCGGGCCCGCCGGCTGCCGCAGTTTCAGCCGGCTCCACCAGGCCGAGGGCTGCCAGCGCGTCCAGGCCCACGCCGGGCAGGGCCCGGGCCAGCGCCTCCCCCGTGACATCCTCGGCCAGGAGCCACAACTTGGCCACGGTGGCCAGCGGCTCATGGCTGTCGCGGAGCACCAGGGAGGCGGGGACCCACTGGTCCCGGGCCAGCGCCTCGGAGGCCTCGGCACCCAGGAGCCGCGCCACGCCGTCGACCGTGTAGTCCAGGGCGGCAAGGTCGGCGGCGAGCGCGTGCAGGAGGGCCGGGTTGTCACTGCGCGGGGCATCGGGGATGGCGGCGAAATCTGTCATTGGACAAGCCTAGCGATCCGGGCCCTGCCGGACGGCAGGGCCCGGGATATTCGGGGGCGTAGAATGGCTTCATGCACATCAACCAGCGATTTACCTGCCCTCGGCCGCATCCGGCCGCATGGGCTGCTTCGCTGACGCGCTGAGTCCATCCGGCGGCGGCTGAGGGGTTTTTGCCCACCGCCCTCCCGGACTTCAAGGATTCCCCATGCACACCGAAATATCCGTTTCCGAACTCAATGCCGCCCTGGGCATCCCGGACCTGAGCGATCCCTCCTCAGGCCACGCCCTGTCCGCCCTCCTGGCCGCCGTCACGGACGCCCTGGCCTCGCGGTGGGGCGTTCCCGTCGCCGAACACCGCCCCAACCCGCTGGTCTCGGTGCGCGACAACTACGACCGCCTCGGCTTCAGCCCCGACGACGTCACCCGCGATTCGCGCTATTCCCGCCATGTCAGCCCCACCGTCATGCTCCGCAGCCACACCTCCGCGGGCGTTCCGGCCGTGTTGGATTCACTCCGGGGCGAGCTTGGCCGCTACGACACCCTCCATGTGCTGCCCGGCCTCGTCTACCGCCGCGACGCCGTGGACCGCACGCACGTGGGCACCCCGCACCAGGTGGATTTGTGGCGGCTTCGCTCGCGCGGCCTGCTGGGCGTGCCGGAGCTGACGGACATGCTGGGCGCCGTCGTCGACGCCGTCCTGCCGGGCGCGCAGTGGCGGGCCGTCCCCACTGCCCACCCATACACCACGGCGGGCGTGCAGCTGGACGTCCAGGTGGGCGGGGAATGGCTGGAACTGGCCGAGGCGGGGCTGGTGGCTGCCCCGGTGCTGCGCGCGGCCGGGCTGGAACCGCGCCGGTGGGGCGGGCTGGCGCTGGGCATGGGCCTGGACCGCGCCCTGATGCTGCGCAAGGGCATTGACGACATCCGGCTGCTGCGCTCAACGGACCCGCGCGTCGCCGCCCAGATGGCGGACCTGTCCCCCTACCGCCCGGTTTCCGCCATGCCGCCCATCCGGCGGGACCTGTCGCTGGTCTGCGCGGACGACGTCGATGCCGAGGTTTTGGGGGATGCGGCGCGTTCCGCTCTGGGTCCCGACGCGGACGTGCTGGCGGGGGTGGAGGTGCTGGGCGTGACCCCGGTGGACCAGCTGCCGCCGTCGGCCGTGTCCCGGCTGGGCCTGCTTCCGGGCCTTGGTGCCGGGCAGGCCAACGTGCTGGTGCGGCTGACGCTGCAGTCACTGGAGCGGACCCTCACCTCGGCGGAGGCCAATGTGCTCCGCAACCGGGTTTACCTGGCGTTGCACGAGGGGCCGGAACTCGAGCTGATCGCCGTGTGAGGAGTCAGTCCGTGCAGCCCTGCGGGCATTGGAGCGTTTCCGGCTCGCTGGCGCAGGCGGCACAGTAGAGGTTGAGGTTGCGGCAGCTGGGGTTGGAGCAGTTTTCAAATTTGTTGCTGGGGGTGTTGCAGCGGATGCAGCGGCCGATTTCCTTGGCCTCGTCGCTGAATTCCAGGTGCATGCGCTTGTCGAACACGTAGAGGGAGCCTTCCCAGAGGCCCTTGTCCTTGAAGGTTTCCCCGTAGCGGACGATGCCGCCGTCCATTTGGTAGACCTCCTTGAAGCCGCGGTTGACCATGAGGGAGCTCAGGACTTCGCAGCGGATGCCGCCGGTGCAATAGGTGACGACGGGCCTGTCCTTGAGGTTGTCGTACTTTCCGGAGTCCAGTTCCTTAATGAAGTCGTGGGTGGTGGCGACGTCGGGGACCACGGCGTTCTTGAACTTGCCAATCTGGGCCTCGAAGGCGTTGCGGCCGTCAAAAAACACGACCTCCTCGCCCTTGGATTCCTTCTCCGCGACGAGTTCATGGAGCTCCTCCGGCTTGAGGTGCGTGCCGCCGCCCACCACGCCGTTTTCATCCACCTTGAGCTCGCCGGGGGCGCCGAAGCTGACGATTTCCTCGCGGGCCTTCACGCTCAGGCGGGGGAAGTCGTCACCGGTGCCGTCGGACCACTTGACATCAATGTCCTTGAACCCGGCGTACTCGCGCGTGGTTTTCAGGTACTGCTTGAGGTCCTTGATGTCCCCGCCCACCGTGGCGTTGATGCCGTCCTTGGAGATCAGGATCCGGCCCTTGAGCTGGAGTTTTTCGCATAGGGCGCGCTGCCACAGCCGCACCGCTTCCGGGTCGGGGACGGGGGCGAAGCCGTAAAAGAGCACAATTTTGTTCAAAGCCACGTATTTAAGCGTACGGGGTGGGGGCAAATGCCCTCCTGTGCGATGGCTGGGAGCCGCCATGCTGACATAGGCTGGGACCATGACAGCTGGTTCCACGGAGCTTGAGGAACTTTTGGACGCCTGGTTTGCAGGTTGGACCGCGCTTCGAAGCTACCGGACCGATTTCGGCACCGGTTACCCCGCAGCCCTGCGCATGGACCGCAGCGGTGACTGGGAGTATTTCATCTGCAATCCCGAACCCGCCCCTTTTGCCATGCTGGCCGCCCAGGTGGTCCAGTCGGACAGGCGGGCACTGAGCGTCCTGGGATCCGACGTGCACCGCTATGTCCGTCAGGCACACGAGGCGGGGCTGGGCATGCTTTCCGTCTCGGAACAAATGATGATGGTCAGGATGGAGACCCAGGACAACCAGGACGCCTTTCTGGGCGACCCCGACCTTGACCTCCAGGTGCGGCGGATCGGCGGCCGGAGGGTGGCGTCCGTTTGCCAGGCCCGGTTTGCCGCCTCCATTGTGCAGGGGACCGTCACCGTGGCCAGCGGCAAAGTGGCAATCTATGGCGACTATGCGGTGTTTGACCAAATTGAGACGCATGCCGCCCACCGGCGGCGCGGCTACGGGCGGGCGCTGATGCAGTCGCTGTCAGCACGGGCCAAGGAATTCCCCGTGACCACCGGCCTGCTGCTGGCCAGCACCGACGGCCAGCGGCTGTACTACAAAATGGGTTGGCGCAGCATCAGCCCCGTGACTGTGCTGGTGCCCCGGGCGAAACTGTAGGGCTGCTGTCTGGCACCACCAGGCCCGGCGGGCTCCGGCGGGGCCGGCACGGGGGCCCGGCCGCGGCCCGGCGGGGCCTCCCCGGGGGTTGGCGGAAGCCGGCGGTGGCACAATGATGGGGTGCCGGCCAACGAATCCATGATTGCCATGCTGGGGCGGGGCGACCATCCCGCCCAGCTGCAGCATGTCCGGAGAATCCCGGCCCGTTCGGCAGTCAATGTGGCGTGGCCGGAATGGGTCCATGCAGACCTGGTCAGCGCCTATTCGCGATTGGGCGTCGGCACCCCGTGGCAGCACCAGATCGAGGGAGCCTCCGCAGCGCACGGCGGCCACCATGTGGTCATCGCCACGGGAACGGCATCCGGCAAGTCCCTGGCGTACCAGCTGCCCGCCGTCGACGCCGTCCACCGGGCGGAACTGCAGGTGCTTGAGCATCCGGGCAGGCTTCAGGACGACGGTGCCGTGGCTCTCTATCTCTCCCCCACCAAGGCACTGGCCGCCGACCAGCTGGCCGCCCTTGCGTCGCTTCACCTGGCAACACTGCGGCCGGCCACGTACG
This sequence comes from Arthrobacter sp. A2-55, assembly GCF_025548615.1. Taxonomy (NCBI): domain Bacteria; kingdom Bacillati; phylum Actinomycetota; class Actinomycetes; order Micrococcales; family Micrococcaceae; genus Arthrobacter; species Arthrobacter sp. A2-55. The sequence continues at coordinate 48,223 of NZ_JAJLOZ010000002.1, forward strand.
ACGGCGACACCCCGCCGGGTGACCGCCGCTGGATCCGCGACCACGCCAATTTTGTCCTGTGCAACCCGGACATGCTGCATTTTGGGATCCTGCCAAACCACCCATGGTGGGCCAGGTTTTTCCGGCGGCTGAAGTACGTGGTCATCGATGAGGCCCACAGTTACCGCGGCGTGTTTGGCTCGCACGTAGCCGTCCTGATGCGGCGCCTTCGCCGCATTTGCGCCCACTACGGCGCCACGCCGGTCTTCATCGGAGCCTCCGCCACGTCGTCGGACCCGGGGCTGTCCTTCTCGAGGCTGATCGGCGCCCCAGCCACCACCGTGGCGGAGGACACCTCGCCCCACGGCGCCACGACGGTGGCGTTCTGGGAGCCCGAATTGACGGAGTTCAAGGGCGAAAACGGCGCCAAGACCCGCAGGACGGCCATCGCCGAAACCTCAGACCTGCTGGCCAACCTGGTCTCGGCGAGGGTGCGGACCATTGCGTTCATCAAGTCCCGCCGCGGGGCCGAAACCATTGCCAGCGTGACCCGCCGCCTGCTGGACGATGTGGACCCCAGCCTGCCCGGCCGGGTTGCCGCATACAGGTCCGGGTACCTTCCCGAGGAGCGCCGGAACCTGGAAAAGGCGCTGAGGTCCGGGGAACTGCTGGGCGTTTCCAGCACCTCCGCCTTGGAACTGGGCATTGACATTTCCGGTCTCGACGCCGTCCTGGTGGCCGGCTGGCCGGGCACGCGGGCCTCCCTGTTCCAGCAAATCGGCCGGGCCGGGCGTGCGGGGCAGGACGCGCTTGCCGCGTTCGTGGCCAGCGACGACCCGCTCGACACCTACCTGGTCCACCATCCCGAAGCCATCTTTGATGTGCCCGTGGAGGCCACGGTATTCGACCCCTCCAACCCGTATGTGCTGGGCCCGCACCTGTGCGCAGCGGCGGCCGAGCTGCCCCTCACAGTCGATGAACTGGCACTGTTTCCGGACAACACTGCGGCCCTGCTGGACCGCCTGGTCGCCGACGGCTACCTGCGCCGCAGGCCCTCCGGCTGGTTCTGGACGCACCCCCAGAGCGCTGCGGCCATGGTCAACCTCAGGGCCGACGGCGGCGGCCCCATCAACATCATCGATGCGGACACCGGGGCACTCCTGGGCACCATGGATTCCCCCCAGTCCCACTACCAGGCGCATCAGGGCGCCGTCTACGTTCACCAGGGCGAGCCCTACGTGGTCCAGGAACTCAACGAGCAGGACCACTGTGCCCTCGTCCGCCGTGGGAACCCCGACTACTACACCACGGCCCGGGACGTTACCCAGATTGCGGTGCTGGAGTCGCAGCGCCACGAACTGTGGGGGCCCGTGGAGATGCACTTTGGCGAGGTCCAGGTCACCACGCAAGTGGTGTCCTTCCAGCGCAAGGCGTTCATCTCCAACGAAGTGCTCGGTGAGGAACCGCTTGAGCTGGGGGCCCGGGACCTGTTCACCAAGGCGGTCTGGTTCACCATGGACAACCGCACCCTTGTGGACGGCGGCCTGGTGGAACCCCAGTTCCCGGGGGCCCTGCATGCCGCGGAACATGCTGCCATCGGGCTGCTGCCGCTGGTTGCCTCCAGCGACAGGTGGGATGTGGGCGGGGTTTCCACGGCCATCCACGCCGACACGGGCCAGCCCACCATCTTTGTGTATGACGGACACCCCGGCGGGGCGGGTTTTGCCGAGCGGGGATTCGCCATGGCCCGCGTGTGGCTCCGTGCCACGCGGGACGCCATCAGTGCCTGCGAGTGCGAATCCGGCTGCCCGTCCTGCGTGCAGTCCCCCAAGTGCGGCAACAAGAACAACCCCCTGGACAAGGCCGGAGCGTTGCTGCTCCTGGACACCCTCCTCAGGCATGCTGGCCCCGCCCCGAAGTAAGTATGTCTTCACAGCCGTGGGGTTGCCGCTGTCCAGCCGGCCGCTTTCCGGCTTAATAGTGTCCGGCGGAGGGCCCGCACGTGCTTTTCCGCGGGAGGGCCAGGGCAGCCCGGAATGTACCGACACCTCCACCTGGACTGTGTCGGCCATGGCCCCAGTGACAGAACACGACACCAGTACCGCGTGCTGGCGGACTGCCAGCTCTGCGGCTACGGCGCATGGTTCGCCCGGAGCAAGGCCGCGGGCGGCATCGGCTGCGGCCAGCGCTGCCAGATCAGCCGCGGTCGCCGCCTTGGCGGCCCCTGCGGCCGCCTGGCCAAGCCACAGCAGCCCCGCCAAGAGCAGCAGGATGGCCAGGGCAAGTCCCGCCGCCACCACTGTTCCTGCACCTTGTTCACGCCGTGTGCCCATGGCTTGCCTTCTCAGTCTGGCACTGCATGGCCCCCTGGTCAGCCTGGCCGCGCGGACTGGCCATGGCGTACTTGCCCGCCGCGGATGCCATGGTTCGGGGCGCGTTGACCCACCGCCAAAGTGCAGTCTTGGTACGTCCCACGGCAGCGACATTCCTTCCTCCGCCGCAGTCGAACGCAGGCGGGGCGGCCCGGACCCGGGTGGCCGCAGACGCAGGGTCGTAGTTTTCAATCCTGGCTGTTGCCCGGGCAGTTTGCTGCCAGGGGACGATTCCGGAAAGCACCCCGGTGGCGTGCCCCGTAAGGGTCACGGTGGCATATCCGCCGGACAAGTCGACGGACACAGCCACGCGGCCGCCCGCCAGCCGGGTGGCGGTATCGGCGGCCTGGGCCGAGGACTCGCCCCGGGCAAGGGCCCTGGCACCTGCCCGCGCGCCTTCCTCCAGGCGCAATTGTAAGGTGGCCGCCGCAGCCGTGAGCAGCAGCAGCGCCAGCAGCGCCGTGACAGCGGGGAGCACCACGGCCAGCTCGGCCGTCACGGAACCGCGTGCGGAGCCCACTGCGGGAACCCGCACCGTGCCGTCTGAACACCACCCCCTAACGGCGCCCCCTGTCCCTCTGCGTTGGCCACGCGTGCTCAGTGCCATTGCTTGCACGTCCTCTTCCGTCCGTCTCGACCTGGCCCCGACCTGGCGCTGAATTCCCTTGGGCTAAAAGCTCAGGGCAGTGCGGATGATGTTCAGCAGGAATCCCCGCACCTCGTCACTTTTGAGGATCACCACCAGCAGGCCGGCGAAGCCGACGGCCGCGAGTGTTGCGATCGCGTACTCTGCAGTGGCCATGCCTGCTTCCAGGCCCAGGCCCCGCAGTGCGGTGGTGCGCCTCCGGTTGGCGACGGGGGCCATTTCCATGGCACCGGGGAAGATCTCCCGCACGTTGTCCTGCCCGGGCGCCTCCAGGCCTGCCGGCGCCGTTCCACCGAGATATCCGTTGCTGTACATGTCAACTCCTGGTGCTTCGTAGTGATTCTGATTGGTTGGTTGAAGGCGTGTCCCCGTTTTGGGGACTGCCGCCGCATCAGCTGGGTTCCACATTTGCCGTTCCCGGGGACGCATGAAAGCCCCTCCGTGCGATCCGTGGATGCTCGGCTGTCCAGCTCCCCTTGTGGAGGAGCCAAAGGCGCAAATGGCGCGTGCTTCACGCTGCGGCCGGTTCATAATGACGGGACCATGGCCACCACGACCGGCACGATCCCAAGGCAGACGAAGGCCGGGAGGGAGCACAGTCCCAGGGGCACGACAAGTTTCACGCCCAGGGCCGCCGCGCGCTTTTCCGCATCCCGCTGTTGCTGCCGGCGGCGCTGCCTGGCTTCGGCGAACAGCAATGGTGCCGCCGGGGCGCCTGTGAGCGCGGCAAAGCTCAATGCTCCCTGGATCTGTTCTGCCTGACGCACATCGCCTGCGCCTTCCCAGGCGTGCTCCCACGAGGCCCCCATTTGAAGCCCCGCCACGACCTTGTCCAAGGCCTCGCGAATGGGTTCCGAAGCGACACCGGCGACCAGCCTCAGTGCCCAGGGAATGGGCAGACCTGCGTCAAGGGCTGCGGCCAGCAATTCAAGCAGCAGCGGCACGTCCGCCAGTCCCTGGCCGTGCCGGCCAGCTGACGCCACGGCCTCCAACCAAGGGCCCCGCGGGCTGGGACCACCGAAGCGCCCACCGCGGGGCCATGAGCTGCGGCCCGGGATGCCAAACAAAATGGTCACGGCAAGTATCAACAGCACGAAGATTGCCCCTGAGGTCATCGTGCTGCCCCTCCCCCGATTCTCGTGCCACCCCGGCGCGCCAAGTCGCGGCCTCGACGTGGTGCGGCACCCGGTTCCCGGGCTGCCGTGGCGATCAAGTGGGTCGACCACCATTTCCCGACCGCCACCAGCGCCAGGCCACTGACCAGGCAGGCCCAGCCCAAGGGCCCACCCAGCAGGACACCCACCGGGTCCACCCCCATGGCCATGCCAAGTCCAAGCCCGATGAACGGCAGCCACGTCAACAGGCGGACGGTGGCCCTCGGACCTGCCAGGGCTGTCTCCCGCATTGCAGCGGCGTCAGCATCAGCATCCAGGCGGTCGGCGAGCCGGGCCAGGACTGCCGCCACCGGCGCACCGCTCGCCTCACATATTTCCAGGCAGGCAGCCAATTCCAACCAGGTTTGCCGCTCTTCGTTCGTCAGCCCCGAGTTCCTGCCAAAGCTGCCCCGGCTGGCATCGTCACCGCCCGTCCGGGCTGGAGCCACCGGCCTCGGATGTGGCGGGTCCGTCCCCGGATGGTCCCCACCCTCATGGCAGGCCAATCTCAGGGCGTCTGCCGCTGGCAGCCCCAGTATGGCGGCACGTTGTATGGCCAGTACCACCTGGATAGTTCCCTGCCCGGGCAGCCTACCGCGATCCGGCCGCAGGGCCGGGGTTCCCCGGGCAACTCGCACGGAACCCGCGCGTGGGGACGTCCCACCGCTGTCGGCCATGCCATATTCGGCCGCGAGAACGCCTGCGAGCGCCGCCCACAAGGGCGGTCCACTGCGTCCTGTGGACATCAGGGCGGAGAGTTGGCGCACCAGCCTTGGCATGGCAGCCCCCGGCTTTCCGCGAGCAGGCCGCCACCACGGGGCCGGACGGTCAAACACCCCGGCAGCCCCGTGCTGTTGTCCCGGCCACGGGCGTTTCCGCTGAAAGTACAGGATGCACGCGCCGGCAGTGAACAGAAAAACCACTGCGGCGTTCATGCTGCCACCGCCACCAGGCCGGGATCGAGACCCAGGCGCCGGGCCAGCCCCGGCCAAGCTGGGCCCGCGTCCAGTACCATCGCCGCACGGCGGGCACCCTGTCTCCCGGTGCTGTGCGCCCGCCCGCCATCGGACATGCCGGCTCCGTCCCCCACGTGCAGTGCCGGCACCACCTGCAGCCGGCCGCCTTGAAGTTCCACCACGCCAAGTTCAGATACCACCCGGCCCGAGGCCGTCCTGTCCAGGTGGATGACCGCGTCAAGCGCGCTTGCCGCCTGCAACGCAACGGCATCCGTGGACATGCCGGCAAGTACTCCGAGCGCGGCAAGCCTTGCCGGGACGTCGGTGGCACTGTTTGCATGGATGGTGCCACCGCCGCCGCTGTGCCCTGTGTTCAGCGCCATGAGCAGTTCCCGCACCTCCAGCCCGCGGCACTCGCCCACGATCAGCCGTCCTGGGTTCATGCGCAGGGCCTGGCGGACCAATTCCTCCAGGTCAATGGCGCCGGCGCCTTCAGTATTGGCGTGGCGGGCTTCAAGGGTCAGGACGTGTGGGTGGTCCGGTTCGAGCTCCGCCGCATCCTCAATCAGCACCAGTCGTTCGGCGGGGTCGCACAGCCCCAGCAACGTGGAGAGCAGGGTGGTCTTGCCGGCACCGGTGGCGCCGCTGACCAGAAAGCTCAGCCGGGCGCTGATGACCTTGCGCAGCACAACGGCCATGACGGGGTGCACACAGCCGGCAGCCTGAAGTTCGTCAATGGTGAAAACTTGCCGCCGCTTGATCCGGATGGAGAGCAGCGTGCCGCTGGAGGAGATCGGCGGAAGCACGGCGTGGACCCGGTACCCCTGGGCAATCTTCACGTCCACGCACGGCGAACTGTCGTCCAGGCGCCGCCCCCCGGCTGCGATGAGGCGCACGGCCAGCGCCCGCAGGGAGCCTTCACCGTCAAAGTCCACGGCCGCCCGTTCCGGGCCAGCTCCGCGGTCCAGCCAGACGGAGTTGGGTGCATTGACGAAGATGTCTGTCACCTCGGGGTCAAGGGCCAGGTGCTGCAGCGGACCCAGCCCGTTGAGTTCGGCGGCAATCCTGTCCATGGCCGCCAGGGAACCGGCAGCACCCAGCAGCCGCCCGCTGTCCCGCACAGCCGTGGCCACCCGCAGGTCCGTCACCGGGCCGGATTCGGCCAGCACGGAGCGGCGGACGGTATCCAGCAACACCGGGTCCATCTGCCCCGGCCGCCCATCGCGAAACCGCTCCACGCCGGTCGGACCCTGACCGGGCTGGGCCGGAAAAGGCCGTGCCGCGTGCCGGGTCATGGTCTGGGCCTGCGGCCGTCGGCACGGGGACCGACCGGGGCATCCGCACCATAAACCCAGCCGAGCACCGGTTCGACAATGGCGCGGACCTTTCGGCGGCGTGCCACCTCGGCACCCCTTCCTGATTCCAGGGTGTCAGCAATGCCCTTCACGTGCGGCATGACCCCCAGGCACGGGAATCCCACGGCGTCCGCCACCAGCCGTGCGTCCACGCCGTCCCCCAACGGACCCCTGGCCACCACGCCAACGGGTGCAGGCGGCAGCTCCCGAAGCACGCACTCAGCGGCTGCCGCCGCACGGAGGCGCCCGGGCACCACCACGACAAAACCGTCGCATTGGGCACCCAAGGCAGCCACCGACTCGGCTGAGCGGCCTAAATCAACCACCACCAGCCCGTAGGCATCCCGCGCTGCACGCAGCACCTCGGCTGCGGCCGCCAGCGCCCGCAGATTTGCAAAAGCACTTCCGGCACCGTGTTCCCTCCCCCACGACAGCAGGGACATTCCGCCGCTTTGCGGCAGGGAAGCCGCCAGCTGCTCCGGATTGATGGCGCCCGATGCATTGAGCAGATCCGGCCAGCGCAGTCCGGGAATGCCGTCACCGGCCACGGCCAGGTCCAGCCCGCCGCCCCACTCGTCCCCGTCCACCAGCAAAGTCTGGGTGGTGCGCAGCGACGACCCTGCCGCAACCAGCGTGGCGAGGGTCGACGCCCCTGCCCCGCCACAGCCGCCGATGACGCCGAGGACACCCGCCCCCTCCCGGGGATCTCGCAGCCGGGTCAGGTAATTGGCCAGCCATTGCGCCGAGTCCGGCAACACGGCAACCCTGTCTGCGCCCAGCCTGGAGGCCTGCTGCCACATGGAGGCCGAGTCCTGCGAGGTGCCCACCACCACGGTTGGGCCGCGCCAGCCGGGCAGGCCCCCGGCAACGTCGCTGCCAATCAGTATGGCTGCCACATCGTCCCACCGCCCGCCGCTCTGCTCCACGGAGTCCGCCATGACCAGGCCGACGGCGGCTGCCGCGCTCACCCGGCCCACCTCACCCTGCAGTGCCGGGGAGGCGGTGATTACCATCACCGACGTGCCAGGCCCGGGGAGCCAGGGCGCCCTGCCGGCTTCCCTGCCCGGCGCGCCAGCAACGTCCGGCAAGGGACTGCCGTTCGGTACGTGCCGGGCACTGTTTCGCGTAGTCATGGATTCACTCTTGGCGACGGCGGGCGCCCCCGCCAGCCGCTGCACCCAAAATGTGGACAACCCCTGCGTAGGTGCCACGTGTGGAGGACGCAATAGCCCAGGTGCCGCCGCTGGAGCCGGCCAGGCGAAGATTTTCAGGCACAAACAGCCCCAAATATTCGAATCTTTGTTCGCACAGTGGAGAATGGAAGCATGTATGCGCTATTGGCCCAGGCCCCGGAAGGCCACGCCGCCTCCGTCCAGCTGTGGGCCGACGACGGAACCCCGGCGGAACCTGCCCGGACTGTGGTGCACACTGGCCTGGCCGCCGTCGTGCTGGAAATCGAAAGCGAGCACCAGCCGAGGTGGGTCTGGGACAGGGCACAACACTGGTACCCCGAATTGCTGGCGGCCGGGGTACGGGTGGAACGCTGCCACGACCTGGCCCTGTGCCAAAACATCCTGGTCCACTCCGAATTTTCCGCAAGCACCGGATACCGGCAGCTCGCCACCATCCTGCAGCCGGAAACGGCCCCGGATCCCGCCGCCGACCAGGCCCAGGAAAGCCTATTTGACGGACCTGCCGCGCTCCGCGGATGGGAGCTGCAGCTGGTCGCCGCCGAGCTGAAAGCGCAAAAATCGGCCATTGCCTCCTCCACACACCCTGCCAGGCTCACACTTCTCCTCAGTGCCGAATCTGCGTGCGCATTGGTGGCTGCGGAGATGCAGAATGTAGGCATCCCTTGGCGTGAGGACCTGCACAGGAGGTTGCTGAATGAACTGCTTGGACCTGAACCGGCCGGCTATGCCCGCCCCGAAAAGATGGACGCGCTCGCCGCCGTGCTCCGGACAGCCCTTGACGCGCCCGGGCTGAACCCTGATTCGCCGCAGGAACTGGTGAAGGCCCTGCACCGGGCTGGAATCGACGCGAAATCCACCAGGTCGTGGGAGCTGAAGGAAATCAAGCACCCGGCGATCGAACCGCTCCTGGCCTACCGGAAGCTCAGCCGGCTGTTCACCACCAATGGCTGGGCCTGGCTGCGCCAGTGGGTCACCGACGGGCGGTTCCATTCCGAATACCTGGTGGGCGGGGTGGTGTCTGGCCGCTGGGCGTCCCGCGGCGGAGGAGCCATGCAAATTCCGAAGCAGATCCGCGGTGCCGCGCGCGCCGAGCCCGGGCACAAGTTCATCGTGGCGGATGCCGCCCAGCTGGAACCCCGTGTGCTGGCAGCGCTGGCGCAGGATTCGGCGATGGCTGCGGCCGGCCGGGACAAGGACCTGTACGCGGGCATTGCCGCCCAGGGCTTCGGCGGTGAACGGGCCATGGCCAAGGTGGCCCTGCTGGGCGCCATCTACGGCTCGACGACGGGCGAGTCCGGCCGCCTGATGCCGCAGCTGGCCCGGATGTATCCGAAGGCGGTTGGGTTTGTCGAGGAAGCTGCCAGGGCCGGTGAACGCGGCGAACAGGTGTCAACGTGGTTGGGCCGCAGCACGCCGCCGGTGTCTGCCCAGTGGCGGGAAGGCCAGCGCAGCAGCACGGCCGAGGAGCAGCGCCGCGCGGAGTCGGCGGCGAGGTCGCGAGGGAGGTTCACCCGGAACTTTGTGGTCCAGGGCACGGCCGCGGAGTGGGCGTGCTGCTGGCTCGCCGAACTCCGCCGCCGGCTGCGGGCCCTGCCGCCCATCCCGGAGGGGAGGCCCGAGCTGGTGTTTTTCCTGCACGACGAGGTGATGGTGCACTGCCCGGACCCGCTGGTGGACGCCGTGACGGAGATTGTCCACGAGTCGTCGCGGGCGGCCACCCGGCTGTTGTTTGGTGAGATTCCCTTGGCATTCCCCGTCAATGCCACCGTGGTGGAGAACTACGCCGACGCCAAGTAAGGCGCAGCCTGGGCCGCGGCCTGGGCTGCAGCCTGAAGTGTACCGACCCCGGCTGCGACACGGACATTCGCTAGATGGGTGCCGGTATTTCCCGGGTCTCGTCCCAGGGCACCGACCAGCCCAGTTCGTCAAAGACATGAGAGAGGATGCCGGCCGTAAAGCCCCACACCACAACGCCGTTGACCTGGAACGCCGGGCTCCGGTAGGTGACACCACCCCTGGCAAGGGTGGCCGTGACGCGGTTCCCGGGGTCCAGCAGGTCCCTGACGGGAACGCGGAACACCTGGGCGGACTCGCCATAGTCCACCACATCCACGGGGGTCTGGCTGGCCCACCAGCCCAGCACGGGCGTGACGATGAAGTTGCTCACCGGCAGTGGCACATCGGGCAGCACTCCCAGGATTTCCACCCCCGCCGGATCCAGGCCCGTTTCCTCCCGGGCCTCGCGAAGGGCTGCGGCCGGCACGGAATCGTCATCCGCATCCACGCCGCCGCCGGGAAAGGCCACCTGTCCCGGATGGTCCGTCAGTGTGGCGGCACGTTCCACGAGCAACAAGTCCAGGTCGGCGGACACCAATGGCATGGCGGAAGTGGCCGGCTCGCCGTCCAAGGCACCAAACAGCAGCAGCACGGCAGCGGGCCGGGCGGTGTTTTCGTCCATCGGCACGTTCCAGCGGTCGGGCGGCCTGACCATGAATCCGCCGGTGCGGGCCCGTTCCGCCAGGCCCTGCAGGTCCGTGTAGGCACTCATGCGCCGGACCCCGCTTCGGCTTCCCGGGCCACAAGCTCAGGCAGGGGCACGCCCGTTCGGGCGGCCCGCTGCGACTGCTGCCGGAAGTGCGCGGCCCGGCCGGTGTCGGCCAGCATTCGGGCCAGCAGTTTTTCCTGCCCCGGCGCCATCTCGTACTTCAACAGCTTCGCTGCCTTGGCCGGATCCACTTCGCCCTCACCGTAGGCCGGGCACAAGTGGGCCACGGGGCAGGCGCCGCAGGCCGGATTGCGGGCATGGCAGATGCGCCGGCCGTGGAAAACCACGCGGTGGGAGACCATGGTCCAGTCGCGGCGTTCAAACAGTGCCGCGACGTCAGCCTCGATGCGAACGGGGTCCTCGGAGCGTGTCCAGCCAAAACGGCGGGCCAGGCGGATGAAGTGCGTATCGATCGTGATGCCGGGGACGCCGAAGGCATTGCCCAGCACCACATTGGCAGTCTTCCGCCCAACCCCGGGGAGCGTGACGAGGGCCGCCAGTGTCCCCGGCACGTCGCCGTCGTACTCGTCAACGATCCGGGTGGCCAGGGCCAGGAGGTTGGCCGCCTTCGCCCGGTAAAACCCCGTGGAATGGATCATTTCCTCCAATTCCGCCGGCTGGGCTTCGGACAGCGCCAGGGCGTCCGGGTAGCGGGCAAACAGGGCCGGCGTGATGGCATTGACGCGCACGTCCGTGGTTTGCGCGGACAGCACGGTGGCCACGAGCAGCTCGAAGGGGTTCCGAAAATCAAGCTCGGCGTGCGCGTACGGGTACAGTTCCGCCAGTTCTCGATTGATTTTCCGGGCGCGCCTTTTCAGTGCCAGCGGCGACTCCCCCTCCACGGCTTTCAACGCCTAGTTGCCCTCCGGTGCCCGTTCAATCCCGACCAAATCCAGCAGCACGCCGGTCTTTCCGTGGCTGTCCTGCACCAGGAAGCTGCTTCCACGGTCCTCCAGGGCCAGAATCCAGGACCCCGGTGCAAGCTTGAACACAAACTGGCGGGTGTGCTCGTCCACCACGTTTTGCGGGCGGTCAACGGCAAACCAGAACGGGGTGGAGGCCGCTGCGGCCTTCGGGTCCACCGTGGCGCCAATGCTTTCCGCTGCGGCCGGAGCCGTCGTTTCAGCCCCGCCGGCCACCACTTTAGGGTTCAACATGGTGGCGGGTGCCTCCGCGGCGGCCTGTTCCGTCCCAGGCACGACGCCGGAGCTTGCCCCGGTGCCAGACGATGCTGCCGCTGCGCTTGCGTTGGGGGACGCCGCCCCGGCCTGGGCGGCAGGCTCGGCGTGCAGGGCAGACCCGGAGTGGGCTGCCGGCTCGGCATGCAGGGCAGACCCGGACTGCGTGGCAGGCTGCGCCTGCGTGGCGGGCTGCGACTGCGTGGCGGCCTGCCCTGGCGCGGAAGCTTCGGCTGGGACGGCCGGCTGTGCCTGTGTGGCAGGCTCGGCATGCGAAGGGGATCCGGGCTGGACGGCCGCGCCGGCAGCTGCGGCACTTCGCGTCGTTGTTGTCTCAGTGGCGGGGGTGAAAATCGCCCCGACCGGGGCGGCCGCGGTGGCCTGCGCGCCCGCGTTCCAACCATGCGACTGTTGGCCCTGAACAGGCTGGCTCACTCCAGGCTGGCCGGGCTGGCCTTGCTGCCCGGGCTGGGCCTGGGCGGGGGCGTAGGGACCGGCCTGGCCCGGCGGCCGTCCGGCAGCACCCGGGCCGGCCGGCAGGGCGAGCGCGGGCTTGGGCTTGGCGGGACGGGCGGCGGCGGGTTCGGCGTCGCGCGCCACCACGTGCGCGGAAGCGTCGGCGCGTCCCCTGAAGTCGGCGGCGAAAATGGGAATCCACTGGGCCAGCACGGTCGCCGAAAGCAGCACCAGTGCACCGATCAATCCCACCAGATAAGGGATGTGGAAGTTGGTGACTGTGCCAATGAAGAAATATGCCGTGGCGAAGGCGGCCACGACGGAGGCAAACTGGTCGGCTGACAGGGACCCGAAGCGGGGCTTGAGGGCGGGGCTCAGCCGGCGCACGGCAAACAGCACGCCAACAGCCAGTGGCAGCAGCATTCCAATGCCGATGAAGAAGAGCCCGCTGAGGCTCCACAGGTTGGCGGTAAGTCCGCTGCCAATGGCCAGCGGCAGCAACGACGCCACGAATATGACCAGCACGGCGGCCAGCGCTGTTATGTCACGCACGGTCAGCGGACCAAGGACGGCCTTGCTGATGTCCGGGCTCTTGCGCGTTGAGGCCACTTGGGCGGTTGACGCATTATGCTCTGTCATTGGCTAACTCCTTGAGTGTCGCGATTCCTGTCCAGCCTAGTGACCGCAGGGAGCCAAGACTAGCCAGCCACAGCCCCTTGGCCGCAAAAACTGCGCCAATGGGGAGCTCTGCCCATATCGCAAAATAGCGGCTGCGGGTGCATTTGAGCGCAGATATGACCCCGCTTGGCCCGTATTGTTGTGACCGCAAACACGTTAAACCCCGGCAGGCGATACAGTAAAAGCTGGAACACGACGTTGTGCCGCCACCACCACAACCGGGCACTTCCACCGTGCCGGAACCCATGGTGCGCAGCATCCGTATAGAAGGAATGAAGGGGTTAGAAGATGTCCGAGGACACCACCACAGCGGCAGAATCCAATGGCGACGCGCTGGAAAATCTCCTGACGGAAAACCGCCAGTTTCCGCCCAGCGCCGATTTCGCCGCCAATGCAGTCGTCAAGGCCGGGGAGTATGAGGCAGCCAACGCCGACCGCGCGGCCTTTTGGGGCAAGCAGGCCCGCGAACTGCTTTCCTGGACCAAGGACTTCACGAAGACGCTGGACTGGAGCAACCCGCCGTTCGCCACCTGGTTCGACGACGGCGAGCTCAACGCCTCCTACAACGCCCTGGACCGCCACGTGGAAGCCGGCAACGGCGACCGCGTCGCCATCTACTTTGAGGGCGAGCCCGGCGACACCCGCACGTACACGTATGCGCAGCTCACCGAAGAGGTCAAAAAGGCCACCAACGCCTTCGAGGCCCTGGGAGTGTCCCGCGGCGACCGCGTGGCCGTTTACCTGCCCATGATCCCCGAGGCGGTCATCACCCTGCTGGCCTGCGCCCGCATCGGCGCCATCCACTCGGTGGTCTTCGGCGGCTTCTCCGCCGAAGCACTGCGCAGCCGCATTGACGACGCCGAGGCCAAGCTCGTGGTCACCGCAGACGGCACCTTCCGCCGCGGCAAGCCCAGCTCCCTCAAGCCCGCCGTGGACGAAGCCCTCACCGCCCCCGGGCACACCGTAGAGCACGTTGTGGTGGTCAAACGCAACGGCGAGGACGTCAACTGGGTTGAAGGCCGCGACCTCTGGTGGGACGACACCGTCAGCACGGCATCCACCGAACACACCGCCGTCGGGCATCCCGCCGAGCACCCGCTGTTTATCCTCTACACCTCCGGGACCACCGGCAAGCCCAAGGGCATCCTGCACACCACCGGCGGCTACCTGACCCAGACGGCCTACACCCACAAGGCGGTCTTTGACCTGCACCCCGAGACGGATGTTTTCTGGTGCACGGCCGACGTCGGATGGGTCACCGGCCACTCTTACGTCACCTACGCGCCCCTCGTCAACGGCGCCACCCAGGTCATCTACGAGGGCACCCCGGATTCCCCGCACCAGGGCCGCTTCTGGGAGATTGTGGAAAAGTACAAGGTCTCCATCCTGTACACGGCACCCACGGCGATCCGCACCTTCATGAAGTGGGGCGAGGACATCCCCGCCAAGTACGACCTCTCCTCGATCCGTGTCCTTGGTTCGGTGGGCGAGCCCATCAACCCCGAGGCGTGGATGTGGTACCGCCGCGTGATTGGTGCGGACAAGGCCCCCGTGGTGGACACCTGGTGGCAGACCGAAACCGGCGCCATCATGATCGCCCCGCTGCCCGGCGTCACCTCCGCCAAGCCCGGCTCCGCCCAGACGCCGCTGCCAGGCATCGCCGTGGACGTGGTGGATGAGCTCGGCGCCTCGGTGCCCGACGGCCACGGCGGCTACCTGGTGATCCGCGAGCCCTGGCCCGCCATGCTGCGCGGCATCTGGGGGGACAACGAACGCTACAAGTCCACCTACTGGGCCCGCTTCGACGACATGTACTTTGCCGGCGACGGCGCCAAGAAGGACGCCGACGGCGACGTCTGGCTCCTGGGCCGCGTGGACGATGTCATGAACGTTTCCGGCCACCGCCTCTCCACCACCGAGATCGAGTCGGCCCTGGTGAGCCACCCGTCCGTCGCGGAGGCCGCCGTGGTCGGTGCCGCGGACGAGACCACCGGCCAGGCCGTCGTGGCGTTTGTGATCCTGCGCGGCTCGGCCGTGGACGACCCTGACATTGTCACCACCCTGCGCAACCACGTGGGCCACGAGATCGGCCCGATCGCCAAGCCCAAGACCATCCTGGTGGTCCCGGAACTGCCCAAGACGCGTTCCGGGAAGATCATGCGCCGCCTGCTCAAGGACATTGCCGAGGGCCGCGAGGCCGGGGATTCCTCGACGCTGGCGGACAACACCGTGATGAACCAGATCTCGGACTCGCTAAAGGCCTAACCCTTAAAAAGTTGTGGCGCGGTGGTCGCTGAATGTCAGCAACCACCGCGCCACAGTTTGTTAAAGCCGGCTTAGGGGCAGCCGCAGGAGCGGCGCACCACCAGCACCGAGGGGATGACAATGTGGGCGGGCCCGGCTGGGTCACGCTGACCCACCAGCGCGCCGACCGCGGCCGCTGCCATTTCGCGGACAGGCTGCTTGACGGTGGACAGCGGGGGCCAGCAGTACTCGGCATCGGTGGATCCGTCAAAGGAAACCATGGCCATCTCCCCCGGTACCGCCACGCCTGCCTCATTGAGCGCCCGCAGGATGCCGACGGCCTGCATGTCCGAGCTGGCAAAGACGGCTGTGGGCTGGCCGGCCGAGGCAAGCAGCCGCTTCCCGGCCGCATAGCCGCCGTCGCGCGTGAACAGGCTGCGGACAATGGGTCCTTCCGGCAGCCCGGCCGCAGCCAGCGCATCAAGCCAGCCAAGTTCGCGCCCGTCGGTGTCCCCCGATACATTGCTCCCCATTGCCAGGGCAATGCTGGTGTGGCCGTGGCCGATGAGGTGTTCGACGGCGGCCCTGGCGCCCGCCCGCAGATCCGTGCCCACCGTCGCGAACCCAGCCGCGTGCCTGGTTGTGTTCAGCAGCACCGCTGGTATGGACGCGGCCTGGAGTTCACCCAGGTCAGGGTCAAACAGGTTGCTGGCCAGCAACACCCCGTCCACCTGCCGGGCGGCCAGGTTGCGGATGTGGGCGCGTTCCCTGTCCATGGTGCCGTCCGAGTTGGTCATCAGGACCGCGTACCCCAAAGCCCTGGCTTCCTCTTCGACGGCGTGGGCCAGCTCGGTGAAGAACGGGTTCCTGGTGTCGGGCACCACCAGGCCCAGGAGGCGGCTGGAGCCCAGCTTCAACGCCCTGGCCGCGGCATTGGGGCGGTAGCCAAGCACGGAAATGGCCTCCCGCACGCGGGCCTCGGTGGCCGGTGAAACGTTCTTCGGCCCCCTGTTGACCACATAACTGACGACGGCGGCGCTGACGCCCGCGTAGCGTGCCACATCCTTGCGTGTCACCGCTGTGTGCGGGGGTCGCGCCGCCGATTCAGTCATGGTGCCAATGCTAGCTACAATTGCGCCGGCGCAGCGCCAAAGTCGTTGATCGGCAGGCGCTCACCTCCACGCAGGGCTGATTCGTGGGCCACGATGCCGGGCAGGGTGAAGCGCGCCGCCACCCAGGCATTGACAGGGGGCAGCGTGCCATTCTTCACGGCGGTGACGAAGTCATCCGCCAGGAAGTGGTGGCTGCCTTCATGGCCGTTGGGTGCACCGGCGTATTCGCCGGGCAGCCTGGACACATCATGCACCTGTGCGTGGCCGGACATGAACGCGTCCCTCAGGGCGGGGGCAACATGGGCCAGGGAGGCGTCGTCGGCCTCCATGGTGGCGTGGGTGGCCAGGTCCGCGGAAATGTCCGTAACGGATTCCTTGTCCTGCCAGACGCTGACTTCCGCCAGCTGCTCCAGGCTGGCCTCGGTGCCGAAATAGCGGAAGCGCGATTCGCGGATGTGGCAGGGGTAGCCCACGCGCCGCATTTCGTTGATACGCATGGCGCCGCCGTCGTTCAGTTCAAACAGCGCCGTGGCGTTGGAGAAGTCATTGTTGAACTGGCTGACGTCCTTGTCGAAGACGCCGTCGGCGCGCTGGTCCTTCACGCCGATGCAGCTGACGCTGACGGCGTGCGAGTCAATGGCGCCAAGGACGCCGCCCACGGAGTGTGTGGGATAGAGCATGGGCGGGTAGCTGGCGGTGCTCTTCCACTGCTCGCCGCCGCTGTATTGGTAGGCCTCGTAAAACCCGAGGTCCATGTCGTGGACGTAGTCGCCCTCGGCGTAGAAGACACGGCCGAATGCCCCTTCGGCTGCCTTGCCCCGTGCATAAACCGTGGCGGGGTTGTAGTAGCTGGTTTCACCCATCATGTAGGTCAGTTTCGTCTCGCGGACCGCATCGATGATGTTGGCGATCTCCTCCTCGGAGACGGCCATGGGAACGGCAGAGTACACATGCTTGCCGGCGCGCAGGGCCTTGACCACCAGCGGCCCGTGGGTCCAGCGCTGGGTGAAGATGGCGACGGCGTCCACATCGGATGCCAGCATGGCGTCAAAGTCAGCCACAGTCCCGTCAAGGGAGAGGCGCTCATTTAGCTCGATGGCCCGTTCCGGCAGGATGTCCGTGACGGTGACGCCGGAGACATCCGGGTGCAGCTTGTAAAGCTTGGCAAACTGGCCGGCAAACTGGCCAGCTCCGACTATTCCA
This sequence comes from Arthrobacter sp. A2-55, assembly GCF_025548615.1. NCBI lineage: Bacteria > Bacillati > Actinomycetota > Actinomycetes > Micrococcales > Micrococcaceae > Arthrobacter > Arthrobacter sp. A2-55. Next base: position 65,294 of record NZ_JAJLOZ010000002.1, read on the forward strand.
ATGGTGACTGACATGGGGAACCCTTCTGGTGACGTGGAACACTGCTCCACGAATACTCACACAATTATCTACTCGTGTCAATCATTGAATTATCTGCATTCGCCTCGACTTTTCGGCACACAAATTAGTTGTTGCACATCAGAATTTACTCGTGTAGATTCCTCAATTACGTGTTATCTGCATCACAACCGAGAAAGGAGCCCGCCGATGGCCACCACCGAAATCCCGGCGCTCACCCATACCGCGGCCCCGGTCCTCAAATCCGGGCGACGCGGCAAATCCGACCTCACCACGGCCTTGATATTCATTGCACCGGCCATGGTGGGCTTCATTGTGTTTTATCTGGTCCCCACCATCCGCGGCCTGTACCTCAGTTTCACCAGCTACGACCTCTTCGGCAGTCCCGTCTGGATCGGCCTGACGAACTACGTGAAAATCGCACAGGACAAGTTGTTCTGGAACGCCATGGCGGTCACCGGCGAATACGTGGTGATCAACATTGTTTTCCAGACCATTTTTGCCCTGGGGCTGGCGCTGCTGATGTACCACGTGGCCAAGTCCACACTGGTTCGCGGCGCGCTCCTGCTGCCGTACCTGATTGCCAATGTGATCGTGGCGCTGCTGTGGTTTTGGATGCTGGATTACCAGATCGGCATCGTCAACCAGGTGATCGAATGGCTGGGACTGCCCCGCGTCGCCTTCTTCGGCAGCGGAACCTGGGCCATTCCCACCATCGCCTTCATCAACGTCTGGCGCCACATGGGCTACACGGCGCTGCTGCTCTTTGCCGGCCTGCAGGCCATCCCCCACCATGTCTACGAAGTTGCCGCGCTTGACGGCGCCGGCCCCTGGAAGACGTTTTGGAAGATCACGATGCCGCTGCTGCGCCCCGTCATGGTGCTGGTCCTTGTTGTCACTGTGATCGGTTCCTTCCAGATCTTTGACACCGTGGCCGTCACCACCGGCGGCGGTCCGGTCAATGCCTCCCGCGTCATCCAGCTGTACATCTACGACAAGGCGTTCACGGAGCAGGACTTCGGCTACGCGTCGGCGCTTTCCGTCATCCTTTTCGCGATCCTTGGGGTCGTGGCATTCCTGCAGATGAAATTCCTGCGCGGCAATGAATCCGAACTGGGCTAGGAGCACCACATGACAACTACTCAACGTCGCGAAGCCGTTCTGGCCGGCCCCGCAAACCGGGGCACCCGCCGTCGGGCATCCCCCACCGGGCACCCGCGGCGACCCGTCAGCTGGGGCCGTGTCAGCGCCTGGGCGGTCCTGGTCCTGGCCATCCTGGTGACTGTGGTCCCATTCCTGTGGATGATCCGCACCGCACTCTCCAGCAACCACTCCCTCGCGGCAAACTCCGCCAGCCTGCTGCCGGCCGACTTCAGCTGGGGCGCCTTCAAGCGGGTGTTCGGGATGCAGAGCCCCGAAGAGGCCATCGCGCAGGGCGGCTCCGGGGCGGCCATCAACTTCTGGCTGTACCTGCGCAACTCATTCGTGGTCTCCACCATGATCACGGTGGCCCAGGTCTTCTTCAGCGCCCTGGCCGCCTACGCCTTCGCCCGTCTGCAGTGGCGCGGCCGGGACAAGGTGTTCACGCTGTTCCTCGCCACCCTGCTGGTCCCGCCGATCTTCACCGCACTGCCCAATTTCCTGCTGATCAAGAACCTGGGCCTGCTCAACACCTTCCTCGGCATTGCCCTGCCCACCATGCTCATGACGCCGTTCGCCATCTTCTTCCTGCGGCAGTTTTTCCTGGGCATGTCCCGGGAAATGGAGGAGGCGGCAAAACTGGACGGGGCCAACCACCTGCGCATATTCTTCCAAATCGTCACCCCCAACGCCGTGGGCCCCATTGCCACCCTGTCCCTGCTGACCTTCATCGCCGCCTGGAACGACTACTTTTGGCCGCTGCTGGTCGGCCAGGACGAGAAAGTGCGCGTCCTCACCGTGGGGCTGAGCGTCTTCAAGTCCCAGTCCCCCCAGGGCGCCCCCGACTGGAGCGGGCTCATGGCTGCAACGCTGGTTGCCGCGCTGCCCATCCTCATCCTGTTCCTCGCCTTCGGCAAGAAGGTGGTCAACTCCATCGGATTCTCCGGCGTCAAGTAGCACGCACCACCTCCACCAAGCAGCCCCGGCACCACACCCTACGAAAGGCCCCGCCATGAAGAAAACCCTCGCCACCGCCACCGCACTGGCCGCCGTCGCCCTGTCCCTGACCGCCTGCGGAGGCGGGTCATCCGCGTCAGCCAGCGGTGAAATCAACTACTGGCTGTGGGACGCCAACCAACTCCCCGCCTACCAGCAGTGCGCCACGGACTTCCACGCAGCCAACCCGGACCTGACCGTCAAGATCACCCAGCGCGGCTGGGACGACTACTGGTCCACCCTGACCAACGCGTTTGTCGCCGGCACGGCCCCGGACGTTTTCACCGACCACCTCTCCAAGTTCCCCGACTTTGTGGCCAAGCACCAGCTGCTGCCGCTTGATGAGGCCGTCAAGACCGACAAGGTGGACCTGAAGCAGTTCATCCCCGGCCTGGCCGACCTGTGGGTGGGCCAGGACGGCAAGCGCTACGGCCTGCCCAAGGACTGGGACACCGTGGGCCTGTTTTACAACAAGGCCATGACCAAGTCCGCCGGCCTCAGCGACGCGGACATGGCCAAGCTCAGCTGGAACCCGGACGACGGCGGCACGTATGAGAAGGCGATCGCCCACCTCACCGTGGACAAGAACGGCAAGCGGGGCGACGAGGCCGGCTTCGACAAGACCAAGGTGGCCGTCTACGGGCTGGGCCTGGCGGGCAGCGGCTCGGGCCAGGGACAGACGGAGTGGAGCTTCCTGACCGGCACCACCGGCTGGACGCACACGGACAAGAACCCCTGGGGTACCAAGTACAACTACGACGACCCGAAGTTCCAAAAGACCATTGCCTGGTGGGCCTCACTGGCCGACAAGGGCTACATGCCAAAGCTGGAGACCACGGTCGGCGCCTCCGTGGCCGACACCTTCGGGGCCGGAAAGGCTGCCATCAACACCAACGGCGACTGGATGATCGGGCAGTACTCCGGCTACAAGGGCGTCCAGGTGGGCATCGCACCAACCCCCACCGGCGTTGACGGCAAGCGCTCCAGCATGTTCAATGGCCTGGCGGACTCCATTTCCGCCTCGACAAAGAACCCGGCCGGCGCCACCAAGTGGGTCGAATACCTCGCCTCGCCCAAGTGCCAGGACGTGGTTGCCGGCAAGGCCGTGGTGTTCCCCGCCATCAAGACCTCCTCGGACCTGGCCGAAAAGGCCTTCGCCGCCAAGGGCACCGACGTCAGCGCGTTCACCCAGCAAGTCAAGGACGGCACCACCTTCCTGTTTCCGATCACCGACAATGCCGCCAAGATCGACGCCATCATGAAGCCGGCCATGGACTCGGTCGTCGCCGGCAAGTCCCCCGCCAGCTCCCTGACGGATGCCAACAAGCAGGTCAACGACCTCTTTGCGAAGTAGCCACCGGGCAACAGCAACCCGCCTGGGCCGAATGTTACGGCGCCCGCCCCTCCCGGGGGCGGGCGCCGCCGTTTCGGGCGCCTTCGACGAAAGCCCGCGCCAGCTCACAAGGAAAGCCTTTTCCGCAGGCCTCCGGGACATGACTTCGCCATCCAAGGCCACAAAAGCGTGATCGAAATGTTTCTCTTTTGCACTTGACGTTTCTTTTTTGTAGTTTCATGATTGATTCATGTGATCCACTTCACAGGCTTGTGCTTTCAAGGGAGAAATCATGTCTATCAACGAAGAACGGTCTGCCAACGGCATCATCCGCCCCGGTTTTGACCGCCGCACCCTTTTGAAGACCCTCGGCGTCGGCGCCGTGGGCGCAGCCGGCATTCCGTTGCTGGCTGCTTGTACCGGCGGCTCGGCCCCGGGGGCGTCGGCGTCGGCGTCAACGTCGCTGACGTTTGGTTCGGGGTCCTCGGACGATGTCCCCAAGGCCGCGTACAAGGCAGTCACGGATGCGTTTACGGCCAAGACCAAGGACAAGGTCACCACCAACGTGGTGCCCCACAACGACTTTCAGAACAAGATCTCCACGTACCTGCAGGGCAGCCCGGATGATGCGTTCACCTGGTTCGCCGGCTACCGCATGCAGTACTACGCGGGCAAGGGCCTGCTGGCCCCCATTGACGATGTGTGGGGGAAGATCGGCGCGAACTTCTCCGACGGCATGAAGAAGGCCTCCACGGGCCCTGACGGCAAAATGTACTTTGTGCCCAACTACAACTACCCGTGGGGCTTCTTCTTCCGCAAGAGTGTGTGGGCTGAGAAGGGCTACGCGGTGCCGAAGACCTTTGATGAGCTGAAGACCCTGTGCGCGAAGATGAAGTCCGACGGCCTGGTCCCGATCGAGTTCACCGACAAGGACGGCTGGCCGGCCATGGGCACCTTCGACTACATCAACATGCGCCTGAACGGCTACCAGTTCCACATGGACCTGACGGCCCACAAGGAATCCTGGGACCAGAAGAAGGTCAGTGACGTCTTTGACACCTGGAAGGCGCTGCTGCCGTACCAGAACCCGGCGGCACTGGGCATGACGTGGCAGGACGGCGCCATCAACATGGGCAAGAAGAAGTCCGGCATGTTCCTGCTGGGCTCCTTCGTTACCCAGCAGTACACGGACAAGACCATCCTGGATGACATCGACTTCTTCCCGTTCCCGGAGATCGCGATGGAGGGCCAGGACGCGGTGGAGGCACCCATCGACGGGCTGCTGCTCTCCAAGAAGGGCGGCAACAACCAGGCCGCCCGGGACTTCCTGGCGTTCATGGGCAGCCCCGAGGGCCAGGACGCCTACGCCAAGGTGGACCCCTCCAACATTGCCACGGCCAAGGGCGCGGACACCTCCACGTTCTCGCCGCTGACGAAGAAGTGTGCCGAGACCATCGCCAACGCCAAGAGCATCAGCCAGTTCTTCGACCGCGACGCCCTGCCGGCCATGGCAAACAACGTCATGATCCCGGCCCTGCAGGGCTTCATCAAGGACGGCACCATCGATGTGAAGAACCTGGAGTCCCAGGCCAAGGCGCTCTACGCCGCCCAGTAACACCCGTGTGGTGGTGGCGGGCGGTTCCCTCCGCCCGCCACCGCCGCCGCAATCGCCACCTGCAAGCAATCACTGCGAGAAAACGAGTTTGCCGCCATGAGCACGCCAACCGAACTTTCCGATTCAGCCCGCCGCGGCTCCCACGCCGGCCAAAAACCACCAGCGCGCCCCCGCAAGCCCGGTCGGGTGCGACGCCTGTCCCGGCGGGACAAGGTGGTCCTTGGCATCATGGTGGGCATCCCCACGCTGGTGCAGCTGGCCTTTGTCTGGATTCCCACCCTGCTTTCGGTCTTCCTGTCCTTCACCCGGTGGAACGGGCTGTCCCTCTCGGACATCCGGGCCGCCGGGGTGGCAAACTACAGCTACGTCTTTACCGACAACCCAGCGTTCTGGCCGGCCGTGCAGCACAACATCCTGTGGCTGCTGTTCCTGGCCGTAATTGCCACCCCGCTGGGCCTGCTGCTGGCGGTGCTGCTGGACCAGCAGATCCGCGGCTCCAAGATCTACCAGAGCATCTTCTTCGTCCCCGTCATGCTCTCCCTGGCCCTGGTCGGCATCATCTGGCAGCTGTTCTACCAAAAGGACAACGGCCTGCTGAACTTCCTGCTCGGCACCGCCGGCACCCCGGCAGCCGTTGACTGGTTCGGCAACTCCAGCATCAACATCTGGGCTGCCCTGGTCGCCGCCACCTGGCGCCACGCAGGCTACGTCATGATCCTCTACCTGGCCGGACTGAAGGGCGTGGACGCTTCCCTCAAGGAGGCCGCGTCCCTGGACGGGGCCAACGCCACCCAAACCTTCTTCCGCATCGTCTTCCCCGCCATGGCCCCCATCAACATCGTCATCGTGGTCATCACCATCATCGAATCCCTCCGCGCCTTTGACGTGGTCTGGGTCATCAACAAAGGCACCAACGGCCTGGAACTCATCAGCGCCCTGGTCATCACCTACCTCATCGGGGAGGGCCAGTCCATCGGCATCGGCTCCGCGTTCGCCGTCATCCTGCTCGTCATCTCCCTGGTCCCCATCACCATCTACCTCTCCCGCACCTTCCGGAAGGAGAAGTTCTAATGTCTGCTTCCACCACCACAAGGCCCGCCCGCCCCGCCACAGGCCGGACCGGCCACGGCCGCAGCCGCCCCCACTACGGCACCCACCTCTTCCTCACCGTCATGGCCGTCATGTGGATGGTCCCCCTGGGCTGGGCCTTGTTCACGGCCCTGCGCCCGAAGGCTGACACCGACAAGTACGGCTACTTCAGCCTCGGCGGCGCGTTCAACTTCGACAACTTCGCCACCGCCTGGACCCAGGGCGGGTTCCCGCGCTACTTCATGAACTCGCTCATCATCACCATCCCCACCATCATCCTGGTGCTGCTGTGCAGTTCCATGATGGCCTTCGCGGTGAGCCGGGTGAGCTGGAAATTCAACGTCACCCTGCTGATCATGTTCACCGCCGGGAACCTGCTCCCGCCGCAGGTGCTGGCCACGCCGCTGTTTGAAATGTTCAAGCTCATCCAGCTCCCCTACTGGTTCAGCGACTCCGGCAGCCTCCTGAACACCTACCTCTCCGTCATCATCGCCAACACCGCCTTCCAGATCGGCTTTTGCACCTTCGTGCTCTCCAACTACATGAAGGCGCTCTCCGCGGACCTGACGGAGGCGGCACTGGTGGACGGCGCGGGGATCTGGCGCCAGTACGTCTCCATCATCATGCCCCTGTGCCGGCCGGCCATCGCCGCCCTCGCCACCCTGGAACTGATCTTCATCTACAACGACTACTTCTGGCCGCTGCTCTTCATCCAAAGCGGCGACAGGCTCCCCGTCACCACCGCCATCAACAACCTCCAGGGCACCTTCCTCTCCAACTACAACCTCCTCGCCGCCGGCGCCACCATCACCGTCATCCCCACCTTGGTCGTCTACCTCGTCCTGCAACGCCACTTCGTCGCCGGCCTCACCCTCGGCTCCAGCAAGGGCTAAGCGTCGCGGATGAAATCTTCACAGCACATGAAAAGCGGGGCGGGCGATCCCCTCCCCCGAACAGAGGAGGTGCCCATGCTTGCCGACGTCCGCCGCACTGAAATTGTGGCCATCGTGGCGCGTGAACGCGTGGCGCGGGTCGCCGACCTGGCCGAGCTGCTCGGCGTCTCCGTGGTCACCGTCCGCCGGGACATTGAGGCCCTGGACGACGCCGGTCTGGTCCAGAAGATCCATGGCGGCGCCAAGCTGCCGGGCGATGCAGGCACCCACGAGCCAGGCTTCGAGCTCAAGTCCACGCAAAGCACCCAGGAAAAGAAGGCCATCGCCCAGGCAGCCGTGCAGCTGGTCCACGACGGCATGGCCATTGGTCTCAGCGCCGGCACCACCACCTGGGCCCTCGCCAAGGCGCTGAGCTCCCGGAAGAACCTGACTGTGGTGACGAACTCCGTCAAGATCGCCGATGTCTTTCAAGGTGCCGGCTCGCGCGTGTCGGTGATTCTCACGGGCGGCGAGCGTACGCCGTCGGACGCCCTGGTCGGTCCCATCGCCACCCAGTCGGTCCGTTCCCTGCACCTGGACATCCTGTTCCTGGGCGTGCACGGGGTGGATGAGGTGGCTGGCTTCACCACGCCGAACCTCCTCGAAGCCGAGATGGACAGGGCCCTCATCGAGGCGGCCCGCCGGGTGGTGGTGCTGGCCGACCACAGCAAGTGGGGCACAGTGGGCATCAGCACCATCGCCGCCATGGAGGACGTGGACGAGGTCATCAGCGACGACGCCCTGGGCCTGGAGGCACAGCGGATCCTGCGGGAGCACGTTGGCAAGCTCCGGCTGGTCGGCATCGCCACGCATTCACCCGAATCCTTGGCCGCACAGTCTTAACCCACCCAGTCAGGAGCCACACGTGTCATCCATTCACTTGCGCCAGGGCGGGACGTCCCTTCTCTTGGGGCTCGACGGCGGCACCCCGGAAATCCTCCACTGGGGCGCCGACCTTGGCGGGCGCCTCCCGGATCCGGCATTGCTGCCCGACGCCGTTCCCCACTCCTCCTTCGACTCCCCCGTTGCACTGGGGCTGCTCCCGCAGGCGTCTTCCGGCTGGCTGGGGAGGCCCGGGTTGCGGGGACACAGCTTGGCAGCTGCCGCGGGAAGCGGGCACGGCAACGCGGGCGGGGGTGGGTTCTCGCCCCGCCTCCGCCTGGCCGGCGCGGACTCCGACACCGCCTCGGCCACCATCACCCAGGCCGACCCGGACCTCGGCCTGGAACTGACAACGTCGCTGCGCCTCCACCCGGGCGGCCTGTTGGAGGTCCGCCACACGCTGGCCAACATCTCACAAGCGCCGTTCGCGCTGGACGAACTGGGCATTGGCCTGCCGGTGGGACCGGCCGGCACCGAGGTGCTGGACCTGACTGGGCGGTGGTGCCGGGAGCGGCACCCGCAGCGCCATGCCGTCCAGCAGGGAACGTGGGTGCGCAGCGGCCGGCACGGCCGCACGGGCCACGATTCGTCCCTGTTGATGGCCGTGGGTTCGGCCGGCTTCGGCAACCGCCACGGGCAGGTCTGGGCCGGCCACTTTGCCTGGAGCGGGGACCATGAGCAGTTTGTGGATGCCACGGCGGACGGGCGCACCGTGCTGGGCGCGGCCGAGCTCCTGGGCAGCGGCGAGGTGGTGCTGGCCCCCGGCGAGAGCTACTCGACGCCCGCGTATTTTGCCGCTTACTCGGACCGCGGCCTTGACGGCATTTCCGAGGCGTTTTATGCCTGGTTCCGGGCCCGGCCGCACCACCCCGCCACGCCGCGGCCCGTGGTGCTGAACACCTGGGAGGCCGTCTACTTCGACCATGACCTGGGCGTGCTGACAGAGCTGGCGGAGTCGGCGTCGGAGCTGGGCGTGGAACGCTTTGTTCTCGACGACGGCTGGTTCCGCCACCGCCGCGACGACCACGCCGGCCTGGGCGACTGGTACGTTGACAGCGGCGTCTGGCCGGAGGGGCTGCACCCGCTGGTGGACGCCGTCACCTCGCGCGGGATGCAGTTCGGCTTGTGGGTGGAGCCGGAGATGGTCAACGTCGATTCCGACGTGGCCCGCGCCCACCCCGACTGGATTGCCGGCCCCGTCCCCAGGCACGACGCCGGGTCCCGGCTGCCGCTGGAATGGCGCCGCCAGCAGGTGCTGGACCTGGTCAATCCGGAGGCCTGGCAGTACGTTTTTGACCGGTTGGACGCATTGCTCACCGAATACCCCATCGACTACCTGAAGTGGGACCAAAACCGGGACCTGCCCGAGATGGGCCACCATGGCCGTCCCAGCGTCCACCGCCAGACACTCGCCGCCTATCGGCTCTTCGAGGCCCTCAAGGCCGCCCACCCCGGGCTGGAGATTGAAAGCTGCTCCTCCGGCGGGGCCCGCGTGGACCTGGGCATCCTGGAACGGACTGACAGGGTCTGGGCCTCGGACTGCAATGACGCGCTGGAACGTCAAACCATCCAGCGGTGGACGTCCATGGTGGTCCCGCCCGAGCTGGTGGGATCGCACATCGGGCCCACCACGGCACACACCACGGGACGCACCCACAGCCTCGCTTTCCGCGCCATCACGGCCCTGTTCGGGCACTTTGGCATGGAATGGGACATCCGCGAGGTGACCGGGGCGGACCGCGAGGAACTGCGGCAGGTGATCGGCCTGTACAAAAAGCACCGGGACCTCATCCACGGCGGCACCATGGTCCGCGCGGACGTCCCGGACCCTTCGCTCATGCTCCACGGGGTGGTGGCCGGGGACAGCACCCGGGCGCTGTTCGCGCTCGCGGCGGTGTCGACGTCGTTCTCGGAACGGCCCGGCCGGGTGGCGATTCCGGGGCTGCTGCCGGACACCAGCTACCGGGTGGAGGCGGTGTACCCGGGCGCAGGCGGACACCCTTTCCTGCAGGAGGCGGCACCGCCATGGATGTCCGGCGGTGTGGAGGCCACGGGCCGCTTTTTGGCCGCGGCCGGGCTGCCAATGCCCATCCTGAACCCGGAACAGGCCATCCTGCTGGAGGTCACGGCCCGCTGATGGGGCTCGGGGCCGGCTTGCGGGGCGCCGCGGCCGGCTTCGCCCTGGCCGCCAGCAGTCGTGCCGCCTGGGCCAGCAGTTCCCGGTCCGGCTGCGCCCGCACGGGCTCCGCCGTTTCGCTGCGGGGCACGCCGGCAGGCCCGACGGCGGAAGGCCCGACGGCGGCCAGCTCGGCCTGGATGCTGCGAGCAATCGTGTCGAAGAGGGCCGCGTCCTGAGGCGTGGCCAGCCTGCTCGTTTTCAGGCTGGTCAGCACCACCAGGCCGGGCAGGCGGCGATTTCCGGCCGGATCCAGTGCGGACTCAATGGCCCACTGCGCCCGGGCCCACCACTGGTCGCGGCGGCCGGCGTCGAGCGCCTGTCGGTAGGCCAGGTAGGCCACCACGGCCGTAACAAACACGCCCGTTGAGGAAATGACCGGCAGCCAGTCCCGGCCCCACGCTGCCAGGTTCCCCATCACGGCACCCACCTTGTGTCCATAGCCGCATCCTATCCCCGGGTGCCCCTTCCCGGTTCGACACGCGGGCGGGTGCGGCCCGGCTCGTGGTGCATTATTAACCCATGACTTCCACTCCTGACCCCACGGCCGGCCCCACAGGCGAAGGCCGCGGCGAACTCCTCATCCTCAACGGCCCCAACCTGAACCTGCTGGGCACCCGGGAACCAGCCATCTACGGCAGTGCCACCCTGGACGATGTGGCGCAGCTGGCCATCGAGGCCGCCAACGCCGCCGGCTTCAGCGCCGAGTGCATCCAGTCCAACCATGAGGGCGACCTCATTGACGCCATCCACGCCGCGCGCGGCACGGCGGCGGGCATCATCATCAACGCGGGGGCATACACCCACACCTCCGTGGCCATCCGGGACGCGCTGGCCGGCGTGGAGCTTCCCGCCGTGGAAGTCCACATCTCCAATGTGCACAAGCGCGAGGAATTCCGGCACCACTCCTACCTGTCGCCCGTGTGCGACGCCGTCATTGTGGGCGCGGGCATCCACGGCTACGTGCTGGCAGTGAGCTACCTGGACAAGGTGCTGCCGTAGGCGCCTGCGGCGGGCGGCTCCCGCTATTTGACGCTGCACACCCCGGAGGAAACGGGGCTGCTGAGCATGGACGCGGCCTTGATGACAGGGCCCACCTCATCCATCGTGAAGGCAAACCCCACCGGCTGAGACGTCGTGGACTTGGCAAACACCACGCCCACCACGCGCCCTGAGGAATCCAGCAGCGGTCCTCCGGAGTTGCCCGACTGGACGTTTCCGGCCAGCTGGTAGACATCCAGCACGGATTTTTGGGTGCCCGTGATGTCCGGGATCAGCAGCGGCCCGGACGTCATAACAGTCGCCGGGCGCACCTGCAGCGGGCCGCCCAGGGGGTAGCCGGCAAAGGCCGCGGCGGACTTGTCGGGCAGGTTCGCCGCCGTGGGCAGGGGCGGCACGTTCAGTCCGTCCACGGCCAGGATGGCCAGGTCCTTGACGGGGTCGAAGAACACCACGCGGGCGCGCAGCGCGCCCTGGGTTTGGGTTTGGACCATGGGCATGTCCACGCCGGAGACCACGTGGGCGTTCGTCAGGACCCTGTCGGGCGCCACGACAAACCCGCTGCCTGTCTGGTTCTGGCCGCACTGGAACGCCGTGCCGGAAATCTTCAGCACCGACTTGGCGGCATTGTTCCAGGCCGGTGTGTCCGTGCTGGAGTTCGGGGCGGCCACCTGCACGTTGGGACCGGCGGGGTTGAGGATTTGCGGGATGCCCTCCTGCAGCACCAGGGAGCGCAGCTGCGCGGCGGCGGACTTGACGGGGTCCGGCGTCCACGCGTCAATCTTGGAGATCACCACGGAACTGCTGAGCTGCTTGGTGACCGCTGGGATGCCCAGGTTGTTCACGCCAAAGGCCAGCAGCGAGATCACGGCGGCACCAACCAGGACGTTGAGGGCGCCGCCCAGGAGGCGGTTCACGGTGCGCACAGGGCCGGACTTGACCCGCCGGCCAATGGCCCGGCCAATCCGAATTCCCACGGCGTGGCCCACGCCAATCAGGATCACTGTCACGCCGATGACCGCGGCGGTTCGCCAGCCGGGCCCGGGTGCGTACTGGTTGGCGAAGGGCGCGGCGAAGAACGCGGCCGCGGCACCGGCCAGGAAGCCCACCAGCCCGCCCAGGCTCACCAGCAGGCCGGCACTGAGCCCGTAGATGAGCTGCCAGAGCAGCCACAGGACCAACACGGCATCGAGCCAGGACAATCCGAACATGTAACCCTTCCGCCATTCACAAGCACCCCGGACCGCAATTGGGTCCGAGAACCACATAGTACCGGTCGAAACCGTGCGTTCGGCTGGCCGGAATCCGGTAAAATCCCCACTCGGGACGCCGCGGATGCCAAATTGGTCACAAAACGCGCAAAGTTCTGAAAGAATCAGTAACAGGTCACTACTGATGAGATACACACTTTAAGGAGTTTTCATGGACATCGACGTACTGCGCCGGGCACCACTCTTCACCACCCTCGACGACGAGGCCTTCCGCCTGCTGACAGACGAGCTGGCTGAAGTGGACCTATCCCGCGGCGCATCGGTGTTCCGTGAAGGCGACCAGGGCGACCAGCTCTATTTCATTGTCTCCGGCAAGGTGAAGCTGGGACGCACCTCCCCCGACGGCCGCGAATCACTTGTCGCCATCCTGGGCCCGGGCGAGCTGTTCGGCGAAATGGCGCTCTTTGACCCGGCACCCCGCAGCACCACCGCCACCGCGGTCTCCGAAACCCGCCTGGCCGGGTTGAAGAACGAATCCCTCAACGCCCTGCTGCGCAACCGCCCCGAGGTGTCCATGCAGCTGCTGCAGGCCCTGGCCCGCCGCCTGCGCCGCACCAACGACAACCTGTCCGACCTGGTCTTCTCCGACGTCCCCGGCCGCGTGGCCAAGGCCATCCTGGACCTGGCCGACCGCTTTGGCCGCCCCGCCACCGACGGCATCCTGGTGGCCCACGAGCTCACGCAGGAAGAACTGGCCCAGCTGGTGGGCGCTTCCCGCGAGACCGTCAACAAGGCCCTGGCCGAATTTGTCCAGCGCGGCTGGCTGCGCCTGGAGGCCCGCGCCGTGGTCATCCTGGACGTCAACCGCCTGCGCCAGCGCTCCCGCTAATCCCGGCCCCTCCCTCCCGACGCTCGGTTGCAACCGGGGCACTTTTCGCCAACGCTCGGTTGCAACCGGGGCACTTATCGCCAACGCTCCCGCGACGTGGCAGGGAGCGTCCCCTCAAACACCGCGAAAGGTGAGGGAGGATCGGTAGGGGGTTACCGCTCGCGGCAGGCTGCTCCCTCGGAAGCGGGGGTGGCCTGCACTTCGAGCTGGAACGAGCCGTCGCCGCCGGCCACCAATTTCGGCTTGTATTCGTTGATGGGCCGCTTGTGATTGAGGTAGGCAATGCAGCCGCGGGCGGCGCCGAGCTTCTCCAGGATGATTTCAACCCCGGGCACCACCAGCTCGGCAAGCGGCAGCCCCACCGTGGTGTCCTGCCCGATCTCATCCCCGAGGGCGGTGGTGAGGCGCTCCTCCACGACAGTGGCCGCGCAGGCCCACCGGCCCCAGACTCCCTTGCTGCTGAGCAGCTGCGGTTCCTGGTTCACAGGGCGGGCTGCGGCAAAGTAGTGGGTGTCGAAACGGCGGTGGGCGAAGTCCGGGCTCATCCAGTGGCTCAAGGGCTTGAGCAGGTCGGTGCGCAGGGCCAGCCCTCGGCGTTCCAGCAGGGCCGCAAAGGTGGTGTCCTGGGAGGCAATAGCCTCGCGGGCCTTCATCCACTCGGGCCCGGAAATGTCCTCCACCAGGGAGGAGGCGTCCGGCCCGGCCAGCAGCATGCCGGTTTCCTCAAACGTTTCGCGGATGGCAGCCACCACGTGCCGTTTGGCCACCTCCACACTGGGGGTCCCCAGGCTCTTGGCCCACTGGGCAGGTGAGGGGCCCACCCAGTCGGTGACGTCGTCGTCCGCGGCTTCCACTGTGCCGCCGGGGAAGGCAACCAGGCCCAGCGGCGATCCGCCCGGCCGGTACGTCAGGAAGGTCTGCAATCCGGTGGGGCTGTCCTTCAACAGCACCACCGAGGAAGCGAGGCGCGGCTTGCTGGGTGCGCGGTCGCCAAAGTCGACCCACGCCTGGGCGGCCTCGGCCTGGCTGGCATCCAACGGAAAGATTCGCTTTTTGCCAGCCGGGCGCGGGGCCTGGGTGCTACTGGAATTGGGCAATCAACTCAACCTCGACGGGCGAGTCCAGGGGGAGCACGGCAACCCCGACGGCGGAGCGTGCGTGGACGCCTGCGTCACCGAATACCTCGCCCAGGAGTTCGGAGGCGCCATTGATGACGCCAGGCTGGCCGGTGAAGCCGGGATCGGAGGCGACGAAGCCCACCACCTTGACAATGCGGACCACCCGGTCCAGGTCGCCCAGGACGCTCTTGAGCGCCGCAATGGCATTGATTGCGGAGGTTGCGGCGTACTTTTTTGCGTCATCAGCGGAAACTTCAGCGCCGACTTTCCCGGTGGCCGCGAGACTTCCATCAACAAAAGGCAGCTGTCCGGAGGTGTAGACATGGTTGCCCGAGATCACCGCGGGGACGTACGCGGCCACGGGTGCGGCCACCGCCGGCAGCGCCAGGCCAAGCTCTGCGAGGCGGGCCTCAATGCGTCCGGATCCTTGATTCTGTGCGGATTCCATGGTTATGCCTTCTCCCGCTTCAGGTACGCAACAAGGCCGTTTCCATCAGGTCCGGCGATGACCTGGACCAGCTCCCAGCCGTCCTCGCCCCACTGGTCAAGGATCTGCTTCGTGGCGTGAATTATGAGCGGAATCGTAGCGTACTCCCATTTAGTCATGCTTCAAAGCGTAGCCCCTGCCGGTAAACTGGAAAAATGGCAGCAAAAAAACACCCCATTTTCGATACCGCCACCACCCTCGGAAAATTAATGCTCTTCCTTGGCGTGAGCTCTATTTGTGGTGTCCTCATCGCCGGACTCATGGTTCCCGCGGTGGCCCTGACCGGCAACACAGCTACCTCCTCCATCAACTTCTTTGACCAGCTTCCCGACGACATGACGGTGGGCGTGCCCGCACAGTCGTCGGTGGTGCTGGCCTCGGACGGTTCCGTCCTGGCCAAGTTCTATGACCAAAACCGCACCGAAGTGAAGCTTGCCGCGATCTCGCCGTTCATGAAGAACGCCATCATCGCCGTCGAAGACTCCCGCTACTACGAGCACGGCGGCATTGACACCAAGGGTCTGCTGCGTGCCGTCTCCGCCATGGCCCAGGGCGGTGACCGCCAGGGTGCTTCCACCATCACGCAGCAGTACGTGAATAACGTCATCATCCAGACGTATGCGGCCAATGGTGAAAAGGACAAGATCAAGCTCGGTGCCGCCAAGACCACCGGCGACAAGGTCCGCGAGATCAAGCTGGCCATCGCCATGGAGAAGAAATACTCCAAGGACGACATCCTCCAGGGCTACCTGAATTGGGTGTACTTTGCCAACAACAACTACGGCATCGAGTCCGCTGCCTCCTACTACTTTGGCGTCCACGCCAAGGACCTGACACTGCCCCAGGCCGCCACGCTGGCCGGCGTAGTGAACAGCCCCACCTACTACGATCCGGTCGCCAACCCGGACCACGCGGTTTCCCGCCGCAACATGGTACTGGACCGCATGCTGGACCAAAAGAAGATTGACAAAAAGCAGCACGACGCCGCCGTCAAGGCCAAGATCGACCTGAAGATCACACCGAACCAGGCTGGCTGCGCCACTGCCGTCCGCGGCGAGTACTTCTGCCAGTACGTCACCAACCTCATTCTCAATGATCCTGTTTACGGCAAGACCAAGGCGGACCGCGAAAAGCTGCTGGCCCAGGGCGGCCTGACCATCAAGACCACGCTGGATCCGAAGCTGCAGGATGCGGCCCAGGCCCAGTTTGCCAACTTCACGCCCATGAACAACAACCCGGACAAAGTGGGCCAGGCACTCGTCACGGTCCAGCCCCTCACCGGCAAAATCCTGGCCATGGCACAAAACACCAAGATCAACGCCCCCAAGGGCCAGTGGAGCAGTGACTACAACTTCGCCGTCGACCGGGTTGACACCAAGGGCCAGTCCTTGGGCGGGGCCGGAGGCTTCGATGTGGGTTCAACCATCAAGCCCTTCACCTTCGCCGAGTGGCTCAACGACGGCCATAAGATCAACGAAATGGTCGACGCCTCGGTGCGCAAGTACCCGGTGGGATACCCCTGGGTCAACACCTGCGGCACCTCCAAGGGCATCTACGACAGCAACTACCCTGGCTCCACGGACCTGCAAAACGCGGAAGAGGGCTGGTACAGGCGGTTGACCGCACGGGAGGGCCTGTACAACTCCCTCAACACGGCCACCATGTATACGGCCTCAAAGCTTGACCTGTGCAACATCCAAAAGATGATGACGGCGGCCGGCATCCACCTCGGGGAGAACCCGAACAAACCCTACGACCTCTCCAACACCAGCAGCCTGCTGGGCAGCGGCGAGGTGGCCCCCTTGACCATGGCTTCGGCATTTGCCACCTTCGCTTCCGGTGGCGTGCACTGCGACCCCATTGCCCTGGTGTCCATCACGAACGCCAAGGGTGACAAATTCCCCGTCCCCAGCGCCAATTGCAAGCAAACCATCAAGCCGGAGGTTGCCGCCGGCGTGGTGTCGGTGCTGCAGGAGGTGCTGGTGCGTGGTTCCGGTTACCAGATCCCCCTGAACTTCCCGGCAGGCGCCAAGACAGGTACCACCAACGACTCCCAGCAGACGTGGACCACCGGTTTCACGAAGGGCCTCGTCACGTCGTCCTGGCTCGGCAGCCCGGAAAACAAAAACCGGGGCAACAATGACAAGTTGATCGCCGGCACCCGGATCCCCTACGTGGATGGCGCCACCTACGCCGGCAAGGCGTGGCAGGGATACATGAACGCCGTGGCGGGCAGCTTCGACACAGGCGCGTTCCCTGCGCCGCCAGCCAGCATGGTGAACCCCATTGTGGTGGCACCGCCAACGCCAGTGACCCCGGCGCCCAATACGGGCAACGACAAGGGCAACAACACCAAGCCGCCGGCACCCACACCCAAGAAGAAGGACTAGCCTGAATGTCCCCGACACCACGCCCCCGCCTCGCCGCCCTGGGCAGGACGGCGGGCTTGGTGGCGGCCACCGGCACTGCATGTGTGGCCTACGGGACCTTTATTGAGCGCAACTGGTTCACCATCCGCCACGAAACCCTGGCCATCCTGCCGGCCGGCGCCGCACCGTTCACCGTGCTGCACCTCTCCGACATCCATTTTTCCCCCGGCCAGCGGAAAAAGACGGAGTGGCTGCACAGCCTGGCCGGGCTCCAGCCCGACCTGGTGGTAAACACAGGCGACAACCTCAGCCACCCCAAAGCCGTGGCACCCCTGCTCGAGGCGCTGGGTCCCCTGATGGACTTTCCCGGCGTGTTCGTCCCGGGGTCCAATGACTACTTCGCGCCCCGGCTGAAGAACCCCCTGGGCTACTTTTCCGGACCCTCCAAGGTTCCGGGGCCGGACAAGAAGCCCCCGCACGCCCTCGACACGGAGGCCCTGCATGCCGGCTTCGGGCTGGGCGGCTGGGTAAACCTGACCAACCGAGCCCAGTCCATCCCGCTCAAGGGCATCCGCTTTGACTTCAGCGGCGTGGACGACCCCCACCTGAAGCGGGAACGCTACGCCGGCTGGCCGCGCGGCTCCGCCAACCAGCACAAGGCGCCCCACGTCAAAATAGCCCTGGCCCATGCCCCCTACCAGCGCGTGCTGGACCATTTCACCGATGACGGGGCGGACCTGATCCTGGCCGGCCACACCCACGGCGGCCAGGTCTGCCTGCCCGGCTACGGCGCCCTGGTCAGCAACTGCGACCTCCCCACCTGGCGCGCCAAGGGCCTGAACGACTGGGACTTCAAGGGAAGCACGACGCCGGTAAACGTCTCAGGCGGCATCGGCACCGCCCGCACGGCCCCCTTCCGCTTCGCCTGCCGGCCGGAAGCCGTTGTCCTGACCCTGACGGCGAAGGCCGGGGCATAGCCCGCCGCATTGCAATTAGTTTGTCCTGACAATAGGATGATGGACGACGGTAGTTGAGGCTGCATCCAGCACGCCCGCTGTTTTCGTGGCATTGCCCAAGGAGTACGTCATGGCCAACTCGCTCAACCTCAGCATCGACCGTTCCTCACCCATCCCCCTGTACCACCAGGTGGTCCAGGGCATCGAGAACCTCATCCACGACGGCACCCTTGTTCCCGGCAGCAAGCTGGAAAACGAGATCGACCTGGCCGCGGCCCTCAACCTGTCCCGCCCCACCATGCGCAAGGCCATGGATGAGCTGGTCCGGGCGGGCCTGCTGGTCCGCAAGCGCGGCGTGGGCACCCAGGTGGTGGCCAGCCAGGTGCGCCGCCCGCTGGAACTCTCCAGCCTCTTTGACGACCTCAGCGCCCGGGGCAGCAAGCCCACCACGGATGTCCTGACGTTTTCCCACATCGATGCCGACGCTGTCATCTGCGAGAAGCTGGCACTGCCGGCAGGCGCCAAGGTGTACCACTTCACCCGCCTGCGCAAGGTGGACGGCAAGCCGCTGGCGCTCATGGAAAACTGGGTGCGCGACGACGTCACCGCCATTGAGGAGACGTCCCTGGCGGACCAGGGCCTCTACGCCATCCTGCGCAACGCCGGAGTGAACTTCCGCCTGGCCCAGCAGCGCATCGGGGCGATGGTGGCCAACAGCTACCAGGCGCCACTGCTCGACACCGTGCCCGGCTCCGCCCTCGTCACCATGGAACGCACCGCCGTCGACGACACCGGCCGCATGGTGGAAACCGGCCGCCACGTCTACCGGGCCGACCAGTACAGCTTTGAAATGACCCTGGTGCAGCGCTGAGCGCCGCCACCCGACAACGAAGGAAACTCATGACCGACTGGGTATATCCGCTGGGCTCGGCCCGCGACGGGAGCTGGGACGTATCCCTGGGAACCTCCGATTCCGCTACCACCGTGAGCGGCTGGGCGCACACCGGACTGAAGGTGGCCACCCTGGCCCCGGGTGCCGCCGTCGTGCTTCCCGCGGCTGGTGAGGAGCGGATTGTGGTGCCGCTCAGCGGCGCGTTCACCGTCACAGTGGACGGCACTGCCCATGAGCTGGCCGGCCGCCCCAACGTTTTCAGCGGGCCCACGGACGTGCTGTACACCGGCATCGGGAAGGCCGTCACCATCAGCTCGGCCGGCGGCGGGCGCGTGGCCGTCGCCACGGCGCCCGCCCGCCAGGAGTATCCAACCCGGCTGGTGCAGGCCGCGGAAATTCCGGTGGAGCTGCGCGGCGCGGGCACCTGCTCGCGCCAGGTCCACAACTTCGGCACGCCCGCAGCCCTGGAGGCAGACAGGTTCATCGTCTGCGAGGTCATCACCCCCGCCGGCAACTGGTCCTCCTACCCGCCCCACAAGCATGACGTGGAACAGGACGGCGAGACGGCGTTGGAGGAAATCTATTACTTCGAGACCCAGGTTGCCGCCGGCTCCCCCGCCCCGGACGACGCCGACGCCATCGGCTACCAGCGCGTGTACGCCTCTGACGAGCGGCCCATCGACGTCCAGGCCGAGGTCCGCACGGGCGACACCATCCTGGTCCCCTACGGCTGGCACGGCCCCGCGATGGCCGCGCCCGGCTACGACCTGTACTACCTCAACGTCATGGCCGGCCCCGGACCGGTGCGCGAGTGGCTCATCAGCGACGACCCCCACCACGGCTGGGTCCGCCAGACCTGGGATGCGGCCGCCATCGACCCCAGGCTCCCCTTCACCCGCTAATCCCGGCCCTGCCCCGCCGAGGTTGGAGATAACCACCGGATTCACCGCCGAGGTTGGAGATAACCACCGATTCGATCGGTGGTTATCTCCAACCTCGACCTTTGGGGAGGTGGTTATCTCCAACTTCGGCCTACGGGGCCACGCGAACGGGTGCCCCGGTGAGCAGGGATTCCTGGGCGGCGTCTGCCACCTTGGAGGCGGCCACGGCGTCCTCGGGCGTGCACGGGTTGGGGCGCAGGCCCTGGATGAGTTCCACGAAGGCCGCCAGCTCGGAGACATAGGCCGCCTCGAAGCGCTCCGCGAAGGTTTGGTGCGCCGTGCCGGAGGGGAAGGTGATGCCAGCTTCGGCGGAACGGAGCGCCGCCTGTTCGTCCAGGCCCACCATGACGGAGCCCTTGGAGCCCTGGATTTCCAGCCGGACGTCGTGCCCTGCGCCGTTGTAGCGGGTGGCGGAAACGGTGCCCACGGTGCCGTCGTCGAAGGTGATGACGGCCAGCGCCGTGTCCACGTCGCCCACTTCGCCGATGGCGGGGTCGCCGTTGTTGGAACCCTTGGAGTAGACCTCCGTGATTTCGCGGCCCGTGATCCAGCGCAGCACGTCAAAATCGTGGACTGAGCAGTCGCGGAACAGCCCGCCGGAAGTGGCCAGGAACTCCACCGGCGGCGGGGTCATGTCGCCCGTAATGGCGCGGAGGGAGTGGATCCAGCCCAGCTCGCCGGCGTCGTACGCCCGCTTGGCCTCCTGGTAGCCGGCGTCGAAGCGGCGCTGGTGGCCGATCTGCACGGTGCCGCCGTGCTCGCGGATGTAGTCGAGGACGGGCAGTGATTCGGCCACGTTGACGCCGACGGGCTTTTCGCAGAACACCGGGATGCCCGCGTCCACGCCGGCCTTGATGAGTTCGGGGTGGGTGGCCGTGCCGGTGGCGATCAGCAGTCCGTCAATGCCCGCGGCCAGCAGCTCCGGCACGGACGGCACAAATTCGGCGCCCAGGCCGTCCGCCACCGAACGGGCATGGTCGGCCGCAACGTCTGTGAGCTTCAGCTCGACGCGCACATCCGGCGAGAGCAGTACGTTGACGGCGGCGATGTTGTTGGCGTGCATGACGCCGATGCGGCCCACTCCGACCAGGCCCAGGGTGATGGTTTTCATGCGCTTTCCTTGCTCTTGAAGTAATGTTCCAGCTCTTCCAGGGACTTGCCGCGGGTTTCCGGGACCACCCTCTTGACCCAGATGATGGCGCCGATTTGCAGCACCACAAAAATGAGGAAGGTGGCGGAGACCCCGATCCCGGCCACAAGCTGCGGGAAAAAGAAGCCGATCAAAAAGTTCACAATCCACAGCACAAACACGCAGATGCCCATGCCCACCCCGCGCACGTGCAGGGGGAAAATCTCCGCCATGGTCAGCCAGGTGACGCAGCCGATGAAGCCCTGCATGAACGCCAGGAACACCACCATGCACAGGAGCACCAGGTAGCCGCGGAGCAGGCTCTCGGGCACCGCCAGGGACACGATGGACAGGGCCAGCAGGGACGACGCCGTGCCGCTGAGCCCCATGATGAGCATGAACTTTCGCGGCAGCCGCGACATGAAGTACATGCCGGCCACGACGGCGGCCACGGAGACCACCCCGTTGAGGACGTTGGCGATCAGCGCACCCCGGTCCCCAAAGCCGGAGGAGGAGAGGATGGTGGTGCCGTAATACATGATGGCGTTGATGCCGCTGATCTGGTTGATGACGGCCATGCCCAGCCCGACGACGAAAATCCGGCGGATCCACGGCACGGCCAGGTCCCTCACGGTGCCCAGCTTGGCCTGGTAGTCCTCCCGGGCAGCCTCGCGGACCTCGTCGAATTCCCCCTTCACGTCCTCGGGGGCACGCCCCTTCCGGAGCACGTCCAGGACTTCCTCGAAGCGGCCGCCGGCGGCCAGCCAGCGCGGACTTTCCGGCAGCACCAGCATGCCAAACCACAGGACGACGGCGGGCAGCGTGGCTATGACCAGCATGTAGCGCCAAATGTGGCTGGCATCCGGGAACAGGTTGCCGAGCAGGGCGTTGAAGGTGAAGGCCAGGAACTGCCCCGTCACGATCATGAGCTCGTTTTGCGTCACGATCCGCCCGCGCTGGGCGGCCGGGGACATCTCGGCCAGGTATACGGGCACAATCACCGAGGCACCGCCGACGGCGAGCCCCAGGACGGTGCGCGAGAGGACCAGCAGCGCCGTGGTTGGGGAAAGCGAACAGCCGATGGTGGCCAGGGCGAAGATGACGGCCAGGCCCATGATGGTCTTGCGCCGGCCAAAGCGGTCCGAAAGCCGGCCCGCCATGATGGCGCCAAAGGCGGCGCCCAGCAGCAGGGTGGAGGTGACCAAGCCCTCGGTCAGCGGAGTCAGTCCGAGGTCGCGCTGCATGAACGGGAGGGCGCCGTTGATCACGCCGGTGTCGTAGCCAAACAGCAGGCCGCCAAAGGTGGAGAACAGCGCCACCTTCCGCATGAACTTCCGGGGCGGGGAATTCCGCCCGGCAGCCGCGGGAGAAACGGCCCGGCCGGTGGCAAGTCCCGTCACGAAGTCTTCTTTTCGCCGGCCTGCGCCACAAATCTGTTCATGGCCTCCAGCTGGTAGCGCGAGACGTTTTCGGCGTCGTCGTCCTCGGCAAACACGCTGGAAACCATCACGGTGTCCTCCCGGTCCAGGAAGCCGATTTCCGCCAGGCCCCCGAAGAACTGCTCCCAGTTGACGTCGCCGTCGCCGATCTTCAGGTGCTGGTGGACCCGGACGGGGTTGCCGGGCGGGTTGGTGATGTAGCGCAGCCCGTGGGAGGCGTGGTGGTCCATGGTGTCGGCCACGTGCACCAGGCGCAGCTTGTCCCCGGCCGCACGCATGATCGCCAGCGGGTCGTCCGCCATGTGGAAGCTGTGGGAGGCCACGTACACCAGGCCCACATTGGGCGAGTTGACGCCGCGGATCATGCGGATGGCCGCCAGCCCCTCCTCGACAAAGTCGTCCGGGTGCGGGTCAATGAGCAGGTCGATCCCTTCCCGCTCAATGAGGGGCAGCAGTTCCTCCATGGAGCGGTAGAAGGCCCTCTCGGACTCCTCGGCCTTCTCCGGCCGGCCGCTGAACTCGGTGTTCATGGTCCTCACGCCCAGGTCCACGGCGATCTGGATGGCGCGCTTCCAGTAACGGACGGCGGCCTCCCGGGCGTCCTCGTCCGGACCGGACCAGCGCAGCACGGGCAGCACCGAGGCAATCTCGATCCCTGCATCCGCCACGGCCTTCTTCAGGGCGGCGACCAGGGCGTCGTCGGCCTTGGGGTGGTTGTAGAACGGGATGAAGTCCGGGTGCGGGGTCAGCTGCATGTACTTGTACCCGAGGTCCGCGACTACCCGGGGGAACTCAAGCAGGCCGTGGCTGTGGTGGAAAGGCGTGGGGTCCAGGGCGATTTTCATGGTGTTCCCTAGCTGTAGAGGGCCGGCTTCGGGGCCAGTACGACGGCGGTCTTCGCGCCTGTCGCCTGCGCCTGGACTCCCGCTTCGCAACAGGCCGCGGTGGCGTAGCCGTCCCAGGCGGACGGGCCGCCGATCTCCCCGCGCAGGGCAGCGTCCACCCAGGCCTGGACCTCCACATCGTAGGCGGCGCCGAAGCGCTCCTCGAAGCCGGGGGTGACCTGTCCGCCCCAGCGTCCCTGGGTGCGCACGTACGGGCCGGAGTCGTTGCCGATGTTCACAATGCCGTCCTCGAAGGAGGCCTGCGTGGCCACCTCGTAGCCGAAGCGGGCGTTGACATAGATTTCGACGTCGGCCAGCACGCCGGATTCCGTCTCAATGAGCACGTGCTGGGGATCGTGCTGGCCCTCCGGTGCGTTGCGGGTGGGCTTGCCCAGGCGCACCTGCACGGAGGTGATTTCCTCGCCCGTGAAGAAGCGGATGGCGTCGAATTCATGCACCACGGAGTCGTTGATGAGCATGGCGTTGGTGAAGCCGGGCGGGGTGTCCGGGTTGCGGTGCTGGTGGTGGAGCACCAGCAGCTCGCCCAGGCTGCCCTCGGTGATGATCCCGCGCAGGGCCGCGTATTCGGCGTCGAAGCGGCGCATGAAGCCCACCTGGATGCGCTTGCGGCCGAGCCTGGCTTCGGCCTCCACCACCTTCAGGGCACTGGCGGCGTCCGGGGTGAGCGGCTTTTCGCACAGGATGGGGATGTCCCGCTCCAGCGCCTTGAACAGGATGTCCTCGTGGAGGAAGCCGGGGGTGGCGATCAGCACGGCGTTGACGTCCCCGTTGTCCAGGGCCTCCTCGGCGCTGGCCAGGGCCACGGCGCCGGGGATGCCCTTGATGGCTGCTTCGGCGCGGGCCACGTCGATGTCCACGACGGCGGCCACCTCGGCGCCGCTGATTTTGTCCCGCAGGCGGTTGATGTGGTCGGCGCCCATGCGTCCGGCCCCAATGACGGCCACGCGCAGTTTTTCAGTCATGTCATGCTTCTTTCTAGACGGTGGTGCGTGAGCCGCAGCTGAGCAGGTAGTTGCGGGTTCGTTTGGCGATGGGCATGGGCACGTCGAAGGCCACGGGGTACATGTCCTGTTCCACGATGCCAAAGATGGGCTTGTTGAGCGCTTCAACAGCCTCGATGACGGCGCGCAGGTCCGGCAGGCCTCCGGGCGGTTCGCTCATGACGCCGGCCAGGTTGGCGGCTGCCCACGTCATGTTTTCGGCGTTGACCTTCGCCAGGATGTCCGGGTTGATCTGCTTCAGGTGCAGGTAGCCGATGCGTTCCGGGTACTTTCGGATCAGCTCCAGCGAGTTGGCGCCGCAGTATTCGGCGTGGCCCGTGTCCAAACAAAGGTTCAGCAGGGCCGGGTCGGTTTCGGCGAGCAGGTGCTCAATGTCCGCCTGTGCGCCCACATGGGAGTCCGCGTGTGAGTGGAACTGCTGCTTCAAGCCAAAGTCCTTCAGGAGGACTTCCCCCAACTTGTTGTGGCCGGCAAACAGGTCCTGCCACTGCTGGGTGTCCAGGGTGCCGCTTTCCACGGCTTCCCCGGTGACGTCGTCGCGCCACATGGCGGGAATGACGACGACGTTCGTACCTCCCATGGCGGCCGTCAGTTCGGCCACCTTCCGGGCCGGTTCCCAGGCTTCCTCCCATTGGGCGGCGCCGCGGTGGAAGGCGGTGAACACGGTACCGGCCGTGACCTTGAGGTCGCGGTCCTTGAGCTCCCGGGCCAGGCGTTCCGGGTCATTGGGCAGGTACCCGTACGGGCCCAGCTCAATCCACTTGTACCCGGATTCCACCACCTCGTCGAGGAAGCGCTCCCACGGGGTCTGTTTCGGATCGTCGGCAAACCAGACGCCCCAGGAGTCGGGTGCGGTGCCGATGGTCAACATGTTTTCAGTCATGATCTGGGCTTTCCTTTTCTGGGTTTCGACAAGCTCAACCACCGGCGGCCGGGCTCAAGCACCGTGGCTAGTTGGACGGGAAGTTGTAGCTGGCGTCGGAGGCGTGGGAGGGTTCGGGCCAGCGGGAGGTGACCACCTTGGCGCGGGTGTAGAAGGCCACGCCTTCCTCGCCGTAGATGTGCTTGTCGCCGAAGAGGGAGTTCTTCCAGCCGCCGAAGGAGTGGTAGGCCACGGGGACGGGGACGGGGACGTTGATGCCGATCATGCCCACGTGCACGCCGCGCTGGAACTTGCGGGCGTTGGCGCCGGAGGAGGTGAAGATGGCGGTGCCGTTGCCGTAGGGGTTGGCGTTGATCAGGGCGATGCCCTCCTCCACCGTGTCCACGCGGAGCACGGCCAGGACCGGACCGAAGATTTCCTCCGTGTAGGCGGTCATGTCGGTGGACACGCCGTCCAGGAGGGTCGGGCCCACCCAGTAGCCGTCCTCCTTGCCGGGGACGGTGAAGTCCCGGCCGTCCACGACCAGGGTGGCACCGGCGTCGGCCGCCTCGCCCACAATCTTCAGCACCCGCGCCTTGGACGCGGCCGTGATGACCGGGCCCATGTCCGCGCCAGGTTCGGTGCCCTCGGCAACCTTGATGGCCGCGGCCCGCTCGCGGACCTTCCCCAGCAGGGTGTCCGCGGCACCGCCGACGGCGACGGCGACGGAGATGGCCATGCACCGCTCCCCCGCGGAGCCAAAAGCGGCGGCGGAGAGGTGGTCCGCGGCGTTGTCCATGTCGGCGTCGGGCAGGATGATGGCGTGGTTCTTCGCCCCGCCCAGGGCCTGGACGCGCTTGCCGTGCGCCGTGGCCGTCTCATGGACGTACTTCGCGATGGGGGTGGAGCCAACAAAGGAAATGGCGTCCACGTCCGGGTGGGTCAGCAGCCCGTCCACGGTGTCCTTGCCGCCGTGCAGCACCTGGAAGACGCCGTCGGGCAGGCCCGCCTCGGTCCACAGCTTCGCCAGCAGCATCGGGGCGGAGGGGTCCCGCTCGGAGGGCTTGAGGATGAATGCGTTGCCGGCGGCGATCGCGATGGGGCACATCCACAACGGCACCATGACCGGGAAGTTGAACGGCGTGATCCCGGCCACCACGCCCACGGGCTGGCGGAAGGAGAACACGTCAATGCCGGTGGAGGCCTGGTCGGAATAGGCGCCCTTGAGCAGCTGGTTGATCCCGCACGCAAACTCGATGACTTCCAGGCCGCGGCCGATCTCCCCGGCCGCGTCGGAAAGGACCTTGCCGTGCTCGGCCGTCACCAGGGCCGCCAGCTCATCCACATGCGAGGCGACGAGTTCGCGGAACTTGAACAGCACGGCCGTGCGCTTGGCCAGCGAATACTCGCCCCAGATCTCGCTGGCAGCCTTCGCCGCAGCCACCGCCGCGTCCAGGTCCCCCCGGCTGGCCAGGTGCAGCTGGGCGGACACGGCACCCGTGGCCGGGTTGTACACCGGCTGCGTGGCCCCGCCCGTGCCCGCCGTCTCGGCGCCGTTGATGAAATGCTTGATGGTGGCCAGTGTTGCTGTTTCAGTCATGTCAGTCTCTTCTTTCCAAAGGGGCGGGGTGGGTCAGCCGAGCAGCGTGCGCTGGCGGTCCTTGTGCTGTGTATAAGTGGTGTAGGCGTGCTGCGTGGATTCCAGCTCGGAGACTGCCGAGACCGGCACGTCCCACCAGGATTCGGAGCTGGGCGCGTCCAGGAGCGGATCCGATTCGACGTGGATCAGTACCGGTCCGCCGTCTTCCGGGGCCGCCTTGGCCGCGCGGACGGCGGCCTCGAGGTCGGCGATGACGGTCTCACCCGGCGCCACGCGGATCACCTTCACGCCCAGGCTTTCGGCGTTCAGGGCCAGGTCGATCGGCAGCTTTTCGCCGTCGTCGAAGGTGTGGTGTTCGGCGTCGAGCGTGCGGTACTTGGTCCCGAAGCGCTGGGAGCCAAGCTGCTCGGACAGCGCCCCGATGGAGGCGTAGCCGTGGTTTTGGATCAGCACCACAATGAGCTTGATCTTCTCGGCGACGGCGGTGACCAGTTCAGTGTGCATCATCAGGTAGGAGCCGTCCCCCACCATGACGACGACGTCGCGCCGGGTGCCGCCGCCGGCCGCTTCCGCGATGGCGGCCCGCTTGACGCCCAGCCCGCCGGGAATTTCGTAGCCCATGCAGGAGTACGCGTATTCCACGTGGTAGCCGAAGGCGTCGCGGATGCGCCACATTTTATGCAGGTCCCCGGGCAGGGAGCCGGCGGCGCACACCACCACGTCGGCCGGGTCCATGGCCCGGTTCGTGGCGCCGATGATCTCGTTTTGCGAGGGCAGCGGCGTGTAGCGGGTGTCGAAGGCTTCATCGACAATGGCATTCCAGCGCTGCTTTTGCGCGGCCACCACGCTTTCGAGCTCGGCCCCGACGCGGTAGCCGCCCAGCGCCGCGTTCAGCTTCACGAGGGCCTTGCGGGCGTCGGCCACGATGGGCAGTGAGGTGCCGTGCTTGTAGGCGTCCAAGGGGGTGACGTTGATGTTGATGAAGGTGACATCGGGGTTTTGGAAGGCCGTGCGGGAGGCTGTGGTGAAGTCTTCGTAGCGGGTGCCGATGCCAATGACCAGGTCCGCGCCGGCAGCAATGGCATTCGCCGCCGTCGTGCCGGTGGAGCCGATGGCGCCCACTGACTGCGGGTGGTTCCAGGGCAGCACGCCCACTCCCGCCTGGGTGTTGCCGACGGGGATGCCCGTGGCTTCGGCCAGCTTGGCCAGCTCGCCCTCGGCGTAGGCATAAAGCACGCCGCCGCCGGCCAGGATCAGCGGGTTCTTCGCATTCCTGATGGCTTCGGCGGCGCGGCGGATGTCGCCGTCGTCGGCCTCGGGGCGGCGGATCCGCCACTCGCGCTCGGCCAGGAATTCCTCCGGCACGGCCAGGGACTCGGCCTGGACATCCTGCGGCAGGGAAATGGTGACGGCGCCGGTGTCGGCCGGGTCTGTGAGCACGCGCAAGCCGTTCAGCAGTGCGGAAAAGAGCTGTTCCGGGCGGGAAACCCGGTCAAAGTAGCGTGAAAGCGGGCGGAAGGCGTCATTGACGGTGATGTCATAGGCGTCGGGGCGCTCCAGTTGCTGGAGCACGGGGTCCGCGGCGCGGGTGGCGAAAACGTCGCTGGGCAGCAGCAGCACGGGCAGCCGGTTGGTGGTGGCCAGTGCGGCGCCGGTGAGCAGGTTCGTGGAGCCGGGGCCCACGGAGGTGCTGACGGCGAAGGTGGCGCGGCGGCGCGTGTGCCGGGCGTAGCCCACCGACTGGTGCGACTGTGCCTGCTCGTTGCGGCCCTGGTAGTACGGCATGAGGGCGGGGTCGCTGACCTGGTACTGCTTGAGCGCCTGCCCCACGCCGGCCACGTTGCCGTGCCCGAAGATGCCAAACATGCCCGGGATCAGCCGCCCACGGTACTCCTGCGCGCCCACGGTGTCCACGGTGTACTGCCGGCCCAAAAATTCGACGACGGCCTGGGCCACCGTCATGGTGCGAGTTGACATGTCTTATTCCTGTCCTTCAGCGGTGCGGTTCAACTCAGTGCGGTTCAGCAGCGAAGCGGCGGTGGCCACGGCCCCGGCCACGTCGCCGTCCTGGGGGTAGAGCAGGGTGCGGCCCACTGTCAGGCCCTGCACGCCGGGCAGGGCCAGTGCTGCGCCCCAGCTGGCAAAGACCTCATCGGGTCCGGCGTCCGGGTCCCCGCCCAGCAACACAGTGGGCATGGTGGTGGCAGCCATGACGCGCTCCATGTCGGCCACCACGGGCAGCTTCATCCAGGTGTAGGCGCTGGTGGAGCCCAGGCCCGAGGCGATGGCCACCGACTTGATGACGGCGTCGGTGGAAAGGTCGTTGCGGACCTTTCCGTTCTCGCGCACGGACAGAAACGGCTCCACCATGGCGATCAGGCGGCGTTCCGCCAGCGAGTCGATGGCCTTCGCCGTGGCCTCGAGGGTGCTGACGGTGTCCCGGTCGCCCAGACAGATGCGGGTGAGCATCTTGCCGCCGTCGGCGCCGAGCGCGGACAGGGCGGCGGCGGTGTGGCCGGTGAAGCGGTCATCCATCTCGTTGACCAGCCCTGCCAGGCCGCCGCGGTTCATGGAGCCAAAGACAAGCTTGCCCTCCAGGGCGCCGAGCAGCAGGAGGTCGTCCATGATGTCCGGGGAGGCGAGGACGCCGTCCACGGCCGGGTTGGCCAGGGCAAGCTGCAGGCGGTCCAGCAGGTCCCTCCGGTCCGCCATGGCGGTGGGGTCGGCCCCCACGGAGACGGCGCCGCGGGCCGGGTGGTCCGCGGCCACAATGAAGTTTTGCGTACCGGCTTTCAAGCCAGGATGCCGGCGCCGGGCCTTGGCAGCCCGGGCCACCGCGTCCGGATCCTCCAGGCGCAGCGCGGTCAGGTGGGCGTAACGGCGGGGATCGGCGTCCGTGCCGGCGGGGGCGGCGCCTGTGGTTGGGGCGCTCATTTCAGCACCCCAGCCTCAGACGGCGCAGCCGGGGACGGCACGGTTTGTTCAGGCACCAGGCGGCCGCGTTCGGACAGCAGCGAGGTGACCTCTTCCGGCGTCGGCATGGCGTCGGCGCAGGAAAGCCGGGAGGCCACAATGGCACCGGAGGCGTTGGCGTAGTCCAGCACTTGGGCCAGCGGCCAGCCGGCCAGCAGGCCGTGGACAAAGGCGCCGCCGAAGGAATCGCCGGCACCGAGGCCGTTGACGGTTTCCACGGGAACGGGGGCGGATACCACACGCTCCGTGGCGGTCTTGGCCATGACGCCCTCATGCCCCAGCTTGACCACGGCGATCTCGACCCCGGCGGCCAGGAGGCGGTCCGCTTGTTCGTCGGGCGTGCCTTCCCCGACGGCAACGGCGCATTCCTTGTCATTGCCGATGGCGACGGTGACGTGCGGGAGGATCTTGGCAACCTGCTCGCGGGCATCCGCTTCGGAGTCCCAGAACATGGGCCGGTAGTCCAGGTCAAGGATGGTGAACTGGCCTTCCCGCAGCTCAGCCCGGGGGCGGGCCAGGTGGGCGGCCAGGTGGGCTCCGCGGCTGGGCTCCTGGCACAGCCCGGTCACCGTGGACCAGAAAATGCGGGCATCCTTGATGGCCGCAGTGTCCAGCTCGTCGGCGGCAATCTGCCAGTCGGGAGCGGTGGGGAGCCGGCCGTAGAAGTACAGCGGGAAGTCCTCCGGCGGCTTGATGGCGCAGAAGGTGACAGGCGTGGGCAGTTGCGCAACGGGGCGGACAAACTGGTCGTCCACCTTGAACTTCTTTAATTCCCGGTGCAGGTAGCGGCCAAAGGGGTCATCTCCCGTGCGGGTGATGACGGCCGTCTTGCGGCCGTGCCGGGCTGCCGCCACGGCTACGTTGGTGGCGGAACCGCCCAGGTATTTTCCGAAGGACGTCACGTCTTCCAGGTCCACGCCAATGTCATTGGGGTAGATGTCGACGCTGATGCGTCCGATGGTCAGCAAATCGTGGCTCACGGTGGATCAAGGACCTTTCACTGGAGAACGCGCCTGAGAACTGGGGGTGCGGAAATGTTTCCCTGCGCTGCGCCGGCCGAGTGATGGCTGACACATGTACTACTTTGCATGAAAATTCATGTCCTGTCAAAGGTTTGTTCTGACATAAGAACATTAAGATTTACGGTGGTGTTGCCGCAGGGGCTGCCCGAGCGGAGCTACGCGGCGGCGCGGGCGGGGACGGCAAGTTCGCCGGTGACATATTGGGCCCTGCCAAAGCCGAAGGACCAGTCGCCTGCAGTGTTCTCCACATACCCAATGAACACATCCTCCCCGGCCACCCCCACCGCGGCAAGGCCTTCGGCGATCGCTGCAAAAAGTGCCGCCTTGGCCTCCTGCGAGCGCCCCTCCTGGGTGAATATCTGGATCATGACCACGCCGCCGCTGCGCTCAAACCCGAGCCCGGCATCCTGGGCCACGAGCTGCCCGGCCGGGTGTTCGGTCAGGATGTGAAAGTAATCGCGCGGCGGGATGCCGTATTCGGCCAGGACGGCCCCGTGGACACCGCGGCTGATGGCCTGGAGTTCTTCCGGAGTGCGGCCTGCGTTGACATCGATGCGAATCAGCGGCATTCAAAGCTCCTTTGATAGTTTGTCCTGTCATACTATCAAACTATTTGAATTTGGCTACACCTGCCCCTCCCATGGTTCCCTGCCCGTTGAAGTTCGAGATAACCACGTGGTTATCTCGAACTTCAACGGGGCGGAGGGTGGTTATCTCGAACTTCGACGGGGCAAGGAAAGGTCCCCGGAAGCTGCTGCCTCCGGGGACCTTTCCCTGTATTCTCCGCCCTTTATTTACCCGGCAGCCCATGCGGCCATGCCGTCAATGGCACCGGCCGAACGCAGTTCCACGGCACGCTGCGGGGTGGCCAGCAACGTTTCACCGCCTGTCGAGACAATTTCACGCCCTCCCAGAAATGCCACGTCGGCCAAAATCTGGTCCCAGTGCCGGTACTGCACGTCATGCCCCTCACCGCTGTAGATTCGCTCAAGCACCACGTTGGGCAGCTGCGAACCCCACCTGAGCCTGTGCTCAGCCGGCACCAGGGAGTCAGCTGTGCCCCAGTAAAGGAATGACGGCGCAACCACCGCGGACAGCTCCGGCAGCGGCGTGTTGCGGGAGAGTTCAAAAGCCTGCCGGAGGCCGTCCGGAGGCGTGTCACGGCCCCGGGCGAAGGATCCCCGCAGGGCCTCCTCGATTGCCGAATCGGCGAAGCCGGGAATCCGGTGGACGGAACTGTTCGGCGGAAACGTCCACCAGGCCACGGGGTTAGCCACGATTTCGCCGATGTCGAACGACGGCGATGTCCCGGCCAGCGTATCGGAGAAGGCACAGGCCAGGTGCAGGGAGCGGACCCGCCCCGGTTGGGCCGCTGCCAGCCGCGCCGCATAAGGCCCGCCGCCGGAAATGGCAATGATGGACGCCTCCCGGATGCCCAGGGAATCCAGCACGCTCCACACGTCGTCGGCATATTCGCCAAATCCCACGGCAGGGTCAAATGCCGTCCCGCCCAGTCCGTTGCGTTCCACCGATATCACCCGCACGCGCAGTTCCTCGCGCAGCGTGCGGGCAAACTCCAGCAACCCGAAGGCCCTCACGGTGGTTCCGGCACCGCCCAGGAACACCAACGGAGTCCAGTCCGGCTGCCCCTCGTCAATGTAGTTGGCAGTTCGGCCGGAGGCCACGCGAATGCTGCGCAGCCGCGGGCCCAGCGGGTCGAAGTCATTTTGCATCAGCCGCGTTGCATCCATTGCCACATCTTCCTGTCTCGACGTCATGGATAGTTGTAAAAGCCGAGGCCGCTTTTGCGGCCCAGCAAACCGCTTTCCACCATGCGCATCAGCAGGGCCGGCGGTGCCAGGTGCGGTTCCTTGAACTCCGCGTACAAGGAATTGGCCACGTGCAAGGTGGTGTCAAGCCCCACCAGGTCGGTGAGGCGCAGCGGCCCCATGGGGTGGGCGCACCCCTCCACCATTCCGGTGTCGATGTCCTCAGCCGTGGCAAAGCCGGCTTCCAGCATGCGGATGGCGCTGAGCATGTACGGCACCAGCAGGGCGTTGACCACAAACCCGGCCCTGTCGGGTGCCGTGATGACCTTTTTGCCAAGGGCCGCCGTGGCATAGTCCCGGATGCGCTCAACAGCCTGGGCCGATGTGCGCAGCGACGGCACCAGCTCCACGAGCTTGAGCACGGGCACCGGGTTGAAGAAATGCATGCCCAGCACATGTTCCGGCCGGGATGTGGCCGAGGCGATCCGGCTGATGGGGATGGAGGAGGTGTTGGAAGCAAGGATCGCTTCGGGGTCCCTGACAGCGGCGTCAATCCGGCGGAAGGCCTCATCCTTGAGCCCGGGCACCTCGGGCACGGCCTCAATGACCAGCTGCCTGTCGGCGAAGGCCTCAAATTCCGTGCCCATGCGGATCCGGGCCAGCGCGGCTGCGCGGTCCCCGGCGTCAAGCTTTCCCGAGTTCACCGCCCGCTCCAGGGACGCGGTGATCCGCGCCAGGCCCGCAGCAGCGGCGTCCGGGTTCATTTCAACCACGACGACGTCGCTGCCGGCGCGGGCGCACACCTCGGCAATTCCTGAGCCCATGAGGCCCGCACCAAGGACGCCGACCCGTTCGATGGACGTCATTGTTTTTGTCCTTCCGTCCGGTTCAAGGCCGCGTAGGCCAACTGTTCAATCAGGAGCGAGGATGCCGCGGAGGATTCCGCCGCCGCGTCGATGGCGGCCTTGGTCCAGGCCACCGCCATTGCCGGCTGCGTGGCCAGGAAGGCCGCCCGCTCGAGGGCCACGGCCAGCATCCGGGCCTGAGGAATCACTTCGCGCACCAGGCCGAGCCGGTGGGCCTCCGAGGCAGGGAACCGTTCGCCGAACAAGATGATCTCCCGGGCCAGCGCCGGCCCCACGGCGCGGACCAGCCGGGTCAACCCTCCGGAGCTGGGCAGGATGCCCAGCCCCACCTCGGGCAGCCCAAACTGGGCAGTATCGGCAGCCACCCGGATGTCGCAGGCCAGGGCCAGCTCGAAGCCGGCGCCCAGGCAGTAGCCCGACACGGCGGCGACGGTGGGCTGCGGAAGCCGGGACACGACGTCGTACATGGAACCGCTGCCCCGGTAGTAGGCGGCAATCCTGTCGGGGGTCATCTCTGGCAGCTCGGAGGTGTCCGCGCCGGCGGAGAAGGCCCGCTCGGACCCGGTGAAGACGATGGCGCGGGCAGCCTGGACCTGGGGAGTGTGGAGGGCGTCCAGCAGGGCCTGTTCCAGCCCTGTGGACAGCGCGTTCAGCTTGGCCGGGCGGTTGAGCTGCAGGACCACGGACGTGCCGTGCTCCTGCAACCCAACCAGCGGCGCGGGGTCAGGTGAGGTCACTGCGCGACGGCCCCGGCGTACCCGAGCAGGCCCTCGGCGCCGCGCTTGCTGATTTCATTGCCAATGATGACCGTCTGGATCTCGGAGGTGCCCTCCCAAATGCGGTCCACGCGCAGTTCGCGCCACAGCCGCTCCACGGGGTTTTCGCGCATGTAGCCGCGGCCGCCAAAGATTTGCAGGGCGTTGTCCACACAGCGGTTGGACGCCTCGGACGCACCAAGCTTGATGACAGCCGCCTTGGCGTTGAGCAGCTTTCGGTCCATGCCCTGGTCCGCTTCCCAGGCCACCTGGTAGGTCAGGACGCGGTTGGTCATGATGTCCACGGTGTTTTGGGCCAGCATGCGCTGGATCAGCTGGAAGTCCAGGATGGGCTTGCCGAACTGCACGCGCTCCTTTGCGTAGTCGGCGGCCAGCAGGGTGGCGCGCTCGGCGGCACCGATGGTGCGTGCGGCGATCATGAGCCGCTCCTCGACAAACCAGTCACGGGTGAGTTCGTAGCCTTGGCCAATCTCGCCCAGGATCTTGTCCGCACCGACCCGCACATCCTCAAAGAGGAATTCTGGGTGCTCGTATACAAAGGTGTGGGTGTAGCGCGGGGTGCGCTTGACCGAAACACCGGGGAGGTCTTTGTCGACCAGGAACATGGTGGGCGCACCGTCCACGCTGGCCAGCAGCAGGATGAAGTCGGCGGCATCGCCCACGGTGACGAAGAGTTTCTCGCCATTGATGATGTAGGAGTCACCGTCCCTGACCGCGGTGGTCTGGATGTTCTGCGGATCCGAACCTGCCTCCGGCTCCGTGATGGCGACAGCATCGCGCCGTTCACCATTGATCTCCGGTATCAGGAATTCCTCGCGCTGGGCCGGGGTGCAGGCCTTGAGGGCGTTGGCGGGGCGCCACATGGTGTCCCACAGGGCGCCGGTCAGCTTGCCCACTTCCTCCGAGACAATGGCATGTTCCAGGGTGTTGAGCCCTGCGCCGCCCCATTCAGCGGGCATGTTGATGGCGGCCAGTCCGTGGTTCTTGATGAGCTGCTTGACTTTTTCGTGCTGTTCGGCGGAAAGGCCGTTGTTCATTTCGCAGTCAAGCTCGTACTGCTTCATTTCCTCGGTCCAGGCGATGGCGCGCTGCTTGAGTTCGATCTGGCGGGGTGTGAACCGGAAGTCCATGGTGGTCTGCTTTCTTGGGGTTTGGGGAAACGGTTGAGTGGGGAAGGCGTTAGTCGAGGACGATTCGGGCGTCCAGGGCAATGGCCCGCCCGGGCAGTGCGGCAACGGGGTTGCATTCGATTTCACTGATTTCGGGGTGTTCAGCGGCCAGCACAGACAGCCTGGCAACAATCTCGGCCGCCGCATCGAGGTCGACAGGCGCCCTGCCGCGTGCACCGGTCAGCAGGGCTGCGCCGCGCAGCGAAAGCAGCAGCCGGCGCGCCTCCTCAGGGGTGACAGGGCCCAGGGCACACCGCACATCGCGGAGGACCTCGGCAAACACGCCGCCCAGGCCCACCAGCACAATCGGTCCAAAGCGGGGGTCGCGGCGCACCCCGACAAGGAGTTCCACGGCTCCGGACAGCTGGGCCATTTCCTCCAGCGAGCACGACGGCGGCGCCAGCCGGGCCTGAACATCGTCCCAGGCAGCTTCCAGGGCCGACGCGTCTGCGATGCCCAGCACCACGCCGCCGCGGTCGCTCTTGTGCTCATCGCCGAGCGCCTTGAGCACCAGCGGGTAGTTCAGCCCGCGGGCCGCCGACAGGAGTTCGTCCCGCGTTGCCACTTCGGCGGCCGCGACGAAGGGGATTCCAGCGCCGGCCAGCAGCCGGCGTGAAGGGTAGTAGCCGGCATCGGTGACGGGCTCGGCGGGTGCGGGGAGCACTGGCACGCCGGTGGCCGGCTCCGCATGGCGCCGGGCCAGCCGGCCCAGCGCCCAGGCGGCTTCCTCGATGCCGCGGTAGATGGGAACGCCGCCGCCTCGCAAAGCGTCCGCCGCGGCCGACTCCCAGTTCATGGTCTGCACCACCACGGTGCCACCGCGTGCTGCCGTCGAGGCGGCCATGGCGTGGGCCGCCTCGATCTCCTTTTGGGCCAGCTCGGGCCCGTAGGAGCCGTAGCCGCCAAAGTAGCCGCTCATCAAGGTGGCATCCACGGCGTCACTGGCCGTAAGGCGGTCCAGGACCCGGGCGAAGCACATGATGTCCTGCTCACCGCCGCCGGCCACGTCCACCGGGTTGCTGACTGCGGCGGTGGGTGGCAGTTCGGCAGCCACGGCGGCCTGCAGTTCCGCGGGAAATTCCATGACGTCCAGCCCCTGCGCCGCGGCACTGTCGCTGGCCACCGAGGCCTGTCCGCCGCCGTCGGCGAACACCGCGGTCCGGGAGCCGGCCGGCACCCTGCTGCGCACCAGGGCCTGCAGCAGGTGGGCCATCTGGGCCGGTGAGGCGACCTGTTCGATCCCCGCGGCCCGGCAGGCAGCATCCACAACGATGCCGGAGGACACCATGGCACCAGTGTGGGACTTGGCGTTGCGCACCGAGGCGTCCGTGGCGCCCACAGTCAGCAGGACCACCGGCTTCCCCGCCGCGGCTGCCTTGGCCGCGGCGCGGGCAAAGCGGCGGCCGTCCCGGAAGTCCTCGCAGTAGACGGCGATGGCGGCCGTGCCGGCGTGTCCGGCATAGGCCTCGATCAGGTCGGCGGCGTCCAGGTCGGCCTGGTTGCCCAGGCTGGCAAAGCGCGACACGCCCAGGCCGTGGTCCACCAAGAGGGTGCACAGCTCCAGGGCAAGGTTTCCGCTTTGGGAAATGACGCCAATGTTGCCCACCGGGAATTCGTTGGAGGCCAGCGTCAACCCCGAGGTGTGGTCCAGCACGCCGAGGCAGTTGGGGCCCAGCATGCGTGCGCCGGCGGCCTGCACCTTGGCGGCGACCCGGCGCTCCAGTTCCAGCCCCTCGCCCCCGGCTTCGCCCAGGCCGGCGCTAATGCCGACAATCGCCTTGGCCCCGGCGGCGAGCGCATCGTCCACCGCGGCCTCAAACCCTGCCGCGGGAACCGCGATGACGGCCAGTTCCACGGGACTTCCGACGGCGGTCACGCAGGGCACAGTGGGCAGCCCCAGCACGGTGCTGCGGGTCCTGTTGACCAGGTGGACGGGGCGGGTGCCCTTCAGTGCCTGCACGGCAATCCAGTTGCCGTATTTTCGGGTGTCGTCACTGGCACCCACAATGGCCACGGCGTTCGGTGAAAACAGCGCATCCAGGCCGGATGCCGGGTGGTTGCCGTCCGTTCCGGTGCGGGCCGGGGCTGCGTTGTCAATGATGCTCGTCATCAGGGCTCCTTCGTGGGAACGGGACGGCCGGAGCCCCAAGCGTTGGCTCCGCCGTCAATGTCAATGGTGGTTCCGGTGATGTACCGGGCCGCGTCCGTGGCCAGGAAGGCAATGACACCGGAAACGTCCTCGGGGCGGCCCAGGCGGCCCAACGGCACTCCCTGCTCCCACCCCCGCCGGGCTTCTTCCGTGTACTGGTCCAGGCCTTCGCTTTCGATGCTGCCCGGTGCCACGGCAACGGAGCGGATGCCGTAACGACTCCACTCCAGGGCCAGCCCGGAGGCCAGGTTTTCGACGGCGGCGCGGGCCGCCGTGGCATGCACCATGCCCGGAATGCCGCGGTGAGGAGAGAATGCCATGAAGACCAGCAGTCCGGAGCGGTTGGGGATCATGCTGCGCACGGCCACCTCGCGGGTAAGATTCCAGACGGCCTCCACGGAAAGCCGGTGGACGGCGCGCCAACCGTTGAGGCTGATGTCTTCCGCCGGAGCCTGGAACTGGCCGCCGGCGTTGTTGACAAGCACGTCGACGCGCCCGAACTCCGACACCGCACGGTCCACCAGTTCCACCACATGGTCAGCGTCCCGGATGTCCCCGGCAACCGTGATGGCTTCAGAGCCTGCCGCCCGGACCAGTTCGGCCGTTTCCTGGAGCAGTTCCGCCCGGCGGCCGGCGAGGACCAGCCTTGCCCCCGAGCGCGCCATGGACAGGGCCGTGGCACGGCCTATGCCTGTGCCGCCGCCGGTCACCAGGGCAACCTTGCCGGCCAGGGCTTCGGGATGGAGGCTCGGTGCCGGCGCACCGCCGTCGAACCCGCCGCTCACAGCGCCACGCCGTTCGGTTCCGCGGCGTAAACCTGGCTGGGCAGCTGGAAGTTTGGCGTGGCCGACATCAGCGAACGGGTGTAGTCATGCTGCGGGTTGTCAAAAATGTCCGCGACGTCACCAAACTCCACAATCCGCCCCCGCTCCAGGACCGCCACCTGCTGGGCGATGTTGCGCACCAGGGCAATGTTGTGGGTGATGAACAACAGCGTCAAGCCCATTTCGGCCTGCAGTCCCCGCAGCAGGTCCACCAGGGACGACTGCACGGAAACGTCCAGGGCCGAGGTGATCTCGTCGCAGATCAGGACCTCCGGTTCGGTCGCCAGCGCCCTGGCGATGGCCACACGCTGGCGCTCGCCGCCGCTGAGCTGGTCCGGGTACCGGCGGGCATGGTCCGGCCGCAGGGAGGCACGTTCCAGCGCCGTTGCCACAATGTCGCGGGAGTTCTTCACCTTTCCGCGCACGGCCAGGACAGGCTGGAGGATCAGTTCCTCCACGGTGCGCCGCGGGTTGAGGGACTCATAGGGGTTTTGGAAGATGTACTGGACGCGGCGGCGCTGCTCCCTGGTTCGCTTGAAGCTGCTGGTGGCCAGCGGTTCGCCGGAGAGCTCCAGGCCCCCCGTGAAGTTGTGGTGCAGGCCCGCAATGCAGCGGCTCAGCGTTGTCTTGCCGGAACCGGATTCGCCCAGCAAGGCCACGCAGTCCCCGGAATAGACGGACAGGTTGATGTCTTCCAGGACAGTGAACTTGCCGTAGCCCGCCTTCAGTCCGCTGATGTCGATGACCGGCTTGTCCCCGTCGGTGCGCACCGACCGCTGCCGTTGCGGCCGGGCGTGTGCCGGCGGCAGGGGCGTCCCAGCCTTGAAGCAGCGCACGCTGTGCCCCTCCCCCACATCCGTGGCCTCCGGGGGTGACACCTTGCAGCCGCTGTCGGCGATGGGGCAGCGGGGCGCGAAGGCGCAGCCCTGCGGCCGTGCCATGGGCGACGGCGCGTTCCCCGGGATGCCGACCATGGGCCGGACGGCGTCCAGGTCCGGCACTGCGAGCAGCAGCCGGCTGGTGTAGGGGTGTGAGGGGTGGTCCAGGACGTCCGCCGTCCGGCCGATCTCCACGATCCGCCCGGAATACATGACGGCGATGCGGTCGGCCAGCTCTGCCACCACGGCCATGTCGTGGCTGATGTACACGGCTGCACAGTCATAGGTCTTGCACATCTCCCGCACGGTGTGCAGGACGTGTTCCTGGGTGCTGACATCCAGGCCCGTGGTGGGTTCGTCCATGACAATCAGTGCGGGTCGCGCCGTGAATGCCATGGCGATGGCCACGCGCTGCTGCTGCCCACCGGAAAGCTGGTGCGGGTACCTCGCCAGGAATTCATCGTCATCCGGCAGTGCCACCTCCCGCAGCACCTCCCGCACCCGGCCAAGGACGGCGGCGGGGTCTCCCGGAAGGCATTCGCGCAGCTGGGTGCCAACCCGCAGGGCCGGGTTCAGGGCCGACGCCGGCGACTGGGGAATGTAGGCCACCGTGCGTCCGCGCAGTTCCCGCACCTGGCGCCAGTTCAGGGCTGCCAGGTCATGGTCGTGGATGCTGACGCTCCCGCCGTCGACCTTGGTGCCTTCC
This sequence comes from Arthrobacter sp. A2-55, assembly GCF_025548615.1. Taxonomy (NCBI): domain Bacteria; kingdom Bacillati; phylum Actinomycetota; class Actinomycetes; order Micrococcales; family Micrococcaceae; genus Arthrobacter; species Arthrobacter sp. A2-55. The sequence goes on from NZ_JAJLOZ010000002.1 coordinate 105,405, forward strand.
TTGCAGTAGTTGAGCAGGGACAGGCCCAGGGTGGTCTTGCCGGAGCCGGACTCGCCGACCACGCCCAGGATTTCCCCCGGGTGAACCTCGAGGGTGAGCTGGTCAATGATGCTGGCCATGGAGGGGACGCCGACGATCCTGAGGGCGTCCACCACGAGTGTTGGTGCGGCGGTGCTCATGCTTCCACTCCTTCATCGCTGCCGATGGCGGCCTTGGCCAGGCCGTCGGTGACCAGGTTGGTGCCTACCGTCAGCAGCGCGATGGCGATGACGGGCAGGGCCACCGACCAGGGCGAAATTGTCAGTGCAATTCGGTTTTCATTGATCATCAGCCCCCAGTCGGGGCTGGGAGGCTGCATTCCCAGGCCCAGGAAGCTGAGCCCGGCGACCAGGCCGATCGAGTAGGTCAGGCGCAGGCCGAATTCAACGGCAAGCGTGCTGCTGAGGTTGGGCACGATCTCCCCGACGATGATTTTCCAGCGCGGGATGCCCACTGATTCGGCGGCCTTGACGAAGTCGCGTTCGACAACCGACATGGCCGCACCGCGAACCACCCGGGCCACACGGGGCAGGTGGCCCAGGGCCACCATGAGCACCAGCAGCCACAGCTTGGGGCCGATGATGGACAGGAACAGCAGGGCCAGCACAATCTGCGGAAAGGCCAGCGCCACGTCGCCGGTGCGCATCAGTGCCTCGTCCACCCAGCCGCGGCTGTACGCGGCGAATACGCCCACCAGCGCGCCGAGCCCCACGCCAATCCCCGTGGCAAGCACGGAGAGGATCATCAGGGTTTGGCCGCCGGCCAGGAAGCGGGACAGGACATCGCGGCCAAGGTTGTCGGTGCCGAAGGGGCCTCCGATGCCGGCTGGGGAGAAGGGCGCGCCCACGAACTCCGTGGGTGAATGGGGCGCCACATACGGGCCCAGGAAGGCGATGGCGAAGATGAGGACGCTCAGGATGGCGCCAATCACTGTCCGCCTGGACTTCAGAGCCCGCCGGAGCAGCCCCTTCTTGCGCGGCGCCCGCACACGGATTCCGGCTCCCGGCCCGGCGGGCTTGGTGGCGACGGTGCTCATTGTGCGGTCCTTACTTTCGGGTTGACGGCCAGCGTCACGACGTCGGCCAGCAGGTTCACGATGACGTAGAAGAGGGCGATGATGATGACCAGCGCCTGGATGACGGGAAGGTCCCTGTTGGTTACGGAGTCGATGAGTTCAAAGCCGATCCCGGGGAAGCGGAACAGGTACTCCACGATCACCACGCCGCCGATCAGCCATGCCAGCTGGAGGGCGATGACCTGTGCCACGGGGCCGATCGCGTTGGGGATGGCGTGCCTCCAGATGACGGTGCGCTCGGGCAGGCCTTTCAAGCGGGCCTGCTGGACGTACTGGCTGTCCAGGACCTCCAGCATGGTGGCCCGCATGATCCGGATGATGTAGGGGGATACCGCCAGCACCAGGGTGAGGACGGGAAGCGCCAGCTGGTCCGGGTGGCTCCAGACGTGCTCGCCGGGTATCTGGACGAACACAGCCGGGAACAGGTGCAGCAGCCCGGTGGAAAGGAGCAGGACCAGCAGCACACCGACCACAAATTCCGGCAGGGAGGCCATCACGAGTGTGACCACCCCCGTCACATGGTCCATGGCCGTGTCCTTCTTAAGGGCGCTCCAGGTTCCGATGACAATGGCCAGGGGGATGGCAATGACGGCGGAGGCGAACATCAGGACGGTGGAATTGAGCACCATGGGGCCAATGGTGTCCAGGACAGGGTTGCCGCTGGCGAGCGATGAGCCCATGTTGAAGGTGACCACATGGCCCAGCCAGCTGAAGTACTGTTCGGGCAGTGAACCGCCCAGGTGGAGCTGTGCGCGCAGTGCCGCCAGCCGCTCCGGGGTGGCCTCGCGGCCCAGGATCGCCTGGGCCGCGTCACCTGGGAGTGCCTGGGTGGCGAGGAAAACCACGATGGAGACAACCCAGAGGGTGAACAGGCCGAACAGCGAGCGCCTGAACAACATCCGGCTCATGCCGCCCCCGCCCTTTCGGCTCATTTGTTCATCCAAACGCTCCGGAACCCAAATGACGTGAGCGGGATGCCGCTCTTGTCGGGGCTGAATCCCTGGACAGTCGAGGAGTAGGCGTCGACGCTGTTGGGGAAGCCCCAGATAATGTAGCCGCCGTCGTTGTATTCAATTTGCTGGGCCTGCTGAATGAGCGCGCAGCGGGCTGTCATGTCGACGGTGGCGCTGGCCTTGTTCACCAGCGCGGACCAGTCCTTGTTGTCCCAATGCGTTTCGTTGTAAGGGGAATCGGTGAAGCCTGATGCGGCCGTCTGAGGCAGGAAGTCGCGGGTGAACCAGAAGTCTTGCGAAAAGGTCCACTTGAGGTACTTGTCACCGTAGAACTCGCCGGGGTCCACCTTTTTCACGTTGACCGTGACACCGGCGGCCTTGGCCTGCTGGGCGAACACCTGTGCCGCCTCCACCATTCCGGCAGCCGCTGAGGAGGTCACCAGGTCCACGCTCATGTTCGACTTGCCAGCCTCGGCGAGCAACTGCTTGGCCTTGGCGATGTCCTGCGTGCGCTGTGGAATGCTCTTGTCGAAGCAGGTGTCAAAGGGGGCGTACAGGTCGTTTCCGACAGTTCCGTGGCCACCCAGCACCTGCTCCACCATCTGCTTGCGGTCCACGATCAGCCTGAAAGCCTGGCGCACCTTGGGATCGTTGAATGGCGGCTGGTCCACGCGCATGGTGAACGGCACCCAGGAGCCCGTTGCTGATTCAAGCACCTTCAGGGCCGGATTGGCCTTGACGATGTTGATCTGGCCCAGGGGCAGCTGGTCGATGGCGTCCACCTGCCCGCCCAGCAGGGCGTTGACCCGGGCGGTGTCATCGGGGAAGTCGATGATGGTGACGGCGGCCAGGTGGGGCTCGCCCTTGCGCCAATAGTTCGGGTTCTTGACAAAGGTGCTCTGCTGCCCCGCGGTGAAGTCCTTCATCATGAACGGGCCTGAACTGACGGGATTCTTGGGGTCATAGCCCACCGGGACAATGCCGGTGCTGTACTGGGCCACGTTGTCGGGGAACGTTGCAAACGGCGTCTTGAAGGGGAAAACGATGGTTTGGGCATCCAAGGCCTTCAGGCCGTCCCGGTTCAGGGTGGACAGTGCGCTGGCCCCGGCCATGGGGGCCTTTGGATCGGTAATGCGCTTGAACGTAAAGATGACGTCATCAGCCGTGATCGGCTTGTTGTTGCTGAACTTCAATCCGTCACGGAGATGGACGGTCCACGTCTTCGCGTCGGCAGACGGTGTAATCTTGTCCGCCAGCGCCATCTCCACCTTGTGGTTAACGTCGTAGGTGGCAAGCGTTTCATACAGCTGGATGACGCGGGCCTCATCCGGGTGCGTCACGGGTGAGTGGGCGTCCAGGGAGTCCTTGGCGGACCCGCCCACAATGCCGACTCGCAAGGTACCGCCGTCCTTCGGGGCGGAATTGACGTCGGCGGTTGACGTGCCGGGGGCGGATGAACAGCCGGCCAGGCCTATCATCGCGGCCGCCAAAAGCGTGGCTGTAACGGTGCGTAAAGTCTTGGGGCGCCGGGGAGCGGTCATAGCATTTGACTCCTGCAACAGTGGAGGAAAATCCGGGCTTCGTCGCGTCTGACTGACGCGTCGATCATTTAGCCAGCATTGTGGTTCCCGTCACAGATGTCAAGACTTTGCTGAATTATGGCGAATTTTCGACGAATCCCGGCAAATTCCACCCAGTGGAACCAAAATCAAGTCTGACTGATGCGTCAGTTTGACAAATAGGCTAGAGTCATTTCATCGAAGCATCCGCCGCGCTGAAGGATCTCCCATGACTGAAGCAACTGAAGGCCGGGGCAAGCCGGACCGCCGCAACGCGATCCTTGAGGCCGCATGGCCGCTCATCGCCGAACGCGGCTACCACCATGTCCGGGTCCAGGACATTGCAGCGATCTGCGGCACCAGCACGGGGACCATCCACTACTACTTCCCCGGCAAGGACGACGTGCTGCAGGAGGCCTTGCGGTACTGCGTGGACCAGGCCTTCATCCGGCAGGGCGAGGCGCTGCGGCAGATTGAGAACGCGCGCAAGCGCCTGCTGGCCCTGATCGAAATGCAGCTCCCGGCGGGCGTGCAGGTTCGCAATGAATGGTCCATCTGGCTGCAGTTCTGGACCGAGACGTGCTTGAACCCGGAACTGCGTGCCCTCCACAACGACTTCTATGAGCGCTGGCTGGACGCCGTGGTCCGCACCGTCCGGCGCGGCCAGCGGCAGGGGATTTTCCGGGACACCGATCCGGTGGTCTTTGCCCGCCTGCTGACCTCCGCCACGGACGGGGCCGCCATCAAGATCCTGACGGGCGCCCCCAACATGAGTGTCGACTCCATGCGCCAAATGCTGGTCAACATCATCGACACCCACCTGAGCCTGCTGCCCGACGGCGGCACCCGGGCCGAAGCCGCCGTCGCCGGCAGGGCCTAAGGAGCACCATGCCTGTCAACACTGTCCGCCCGGAGCCGGATTCCCTGCAGGAACTTGCTGATGGCATTGCGTCCCGCCTCGCAGGCTGGCAGCGGCACGGCGAGCCCGAGTTCGAAGGAATCCGTCGCGCTGCAGTGGCCATCACCCTCTATGAAAAGGAAGGGCAGCCGCACTTCCTGATGATCAAGCGCACCGCGCGCGGGTCCAATCCGGGCCAGTGGGCACTTCCCGGCGGCAAGGCCGACCCCGGGGAATCCATAACGGAAACGGCACTGCGGGAACTCGAGGAAGAGACTGGGCTGCAGGCCGGCCCGGTGGACGTCCTTGGGGTGCTGGACGACTTCAACGCATCGCGGGGAATTGTGATCACCCCCATTGTGGTCCTGTTGCGCGGCCCCCAGAAGCCCCGCCGCAATCCGGCAGAGGTGGCTTCACTTCACCCCGTACCGCTGGCGCGGCTGCAGGCGCCGGGCGTGCCCCGCTGGAAGGAGACGGACCACGGCCCGCTCCTGCAAATGCCGCTGCGCCATGACATGGTGGTCCATGCCCCCACCGGCGCCATTTTGTGGCAATTTGCCTCGGTTGCCCTCGAGGGCGGCACTGTCCGCGTCAATGCCACTTTGGAACCGGCCTTCACGGCCAGCTGACCCGAGCCAAAACAAATTGCCCAGGTTAACGAGTTAACCGGGTGCGGCAACCCTCCCCGGCACGCGGGCGGGCGTAGGCTGGACTTCCCTGAAAAGACATCGATTCACTGCGCCGTTGAAGAGGTGCAGTTGAAGTTGGGCAGTCAACGTAACTCCATGGCAGACGCACATACCAGCAAAGACAATTCCACCCTTTTCACTTCCCTGGGCCGCCTGGCGCCACAATTGAAGCCGATCATCTGGCCACTCATCTGGGGCCTGCTGTCCGCACTGGCGGCCAGCGTGGTGGCGCTTGTCGTCCCCCAGGTCTACCGGGTGCTGGTCAACACAGCCCTGCAACCGGGCAACGGGACGAAGGGGCTGTGGACGGGTGCCGCCGTCGTGCTTGGCCTGGGCATCCTGGAAGCCGGGCTCATCGCGCTGCGGCGGCAGTTTGTCATTGTCCCCGCCACCACCGTGGAAACCCGGATGCGCACGTCCTTCTACCGCCACCTGCAGTCGCTCGCGGTGGAATTCCACGACCGCTGGGGCTCCGGCCAGCTCCTCAGCCGCGCCATGAGCGACCTGAATTTCATGCGACGCTGGATGGCATTCGGGGCCATCATGCTGGTGGTGACCACCCTGACCGTGGTGATTGGCGTGTCGCTTATGTTTTCCATGAGTTGGCAGCTGGGCCTGATTTTCCTCGCCGCGGCCGTGCCCATCGCCATATTCGGCTTTAGGTTCCGGCTGTCCTACGGCCGCGTCAGCCGCAAGAGCCAGGACCAGGCCGGCGACCTCGCCACCGCCGTGGAGGAATCCGTCCACGGCATCCGCGTGCTGAAGGCATTTGGACGGGGGCCGGAGGCGCTGGACTCCTTTGCCGGGCAGGCGCAGGAGCTCCAGGCCACTGAAATCCACAAGGCCAAGTCGCTCGCCGTGTTCTCGCTGGTCGTCACGCTGCTGCCCGAGCTGGCGCTGGGCTCGGGTCTGGTGGTCGGCATCCTGCTGGTTTCCGCCGGAAAGCTCGACGTCGGCGCACTGGTCGCGTTCTTCGCCACGGCCGCCGTGGTGGCCGGGCCGGTGGAATCCATGGGGCCGCTCATGGCGATGACCCTGACCGCCAAGACCGCGATCGACAGGCATTTTGAGGTCATGGACGCCGTCAACACCATCACCGATCCGGCCTCACCCGTCGCGCTGGACTCCGCGCGCGGCGAGCTGGAGTTCCGCGGCGTCCACTTCCGCTACCCGGACACCCCCGCAGCGACAAGGGACGTGCTGGACGGCATCAACCTCACGCTGCGGGCCGGTGAGACCATGGCGCTGGTGGGCGTCACCGGCTGCGGCAAAAGCACGCTGCTCAGCCTGGTTCCGCGCCTGTTTGACGTCACGGCCGGCACCCTGATGCTCGACGGCGTCGACGTCCGCCAGCTGACGCTTTCGGCGCTGCGCACCCATGTGGCCGTGGCCTTCGAGGACACCACCTTGTTCTCCAACTCCGTGCGCGACAACGTGCTGCTGGGCGCCGCCGAACAGCCGGGGCTCTCCCCCGAGGACGTCCTGGAGCAGGCCCTGGAAGTGGCGCAGGCAAGCTTTGCCTACACGCTCCCGCAAGGTGTGGACACGCTCATCGGTGAGGAAGGCCTGAGCCTGTCGGGCGGCCAGCGGCAGCGCATCGCGCTGGCCCGGGCCATCGCCGCCCGCCCCGCGGTGCTGGTGCTGGATGATCCCCTCTCTGCCCTCGACGTCAACACGGAGGAGCGCGTCACCGAACGGCTGCGCTCCGTGCTGGAGAGCACCACCACGCTCATCGTGGCCCACCGCCCGTCCACCGTGTCCCTGGCGGACAGGGTGGCGCTGCTGCAGGACGGGCGGATCACCGCCGTCGGCACGCACAGCGAACTCCTCGCAGCCAACAGCCACTACCGCTACGTGCTGGCCAGCCTCACCGAGGAGCCGCGGGACCTCGACAGCCACCTGGAAACCGGGCTCGGCGAGGAACTGGCCGAAGAACTGGGCGCAGGAAAGGAAGCGGGCGCATGAGCACCACCACCGGAACGGCCAACGAGGACCGCGTGGAACTGAGCAAGGCGGACAGCAAGGCGGTGCGGCAGCGCTCAGTCCGGCTGCTGCGCACCTTGCTCCGGCCCGTCCGCCGCCGCTTCATCATCACGGTGGTGCTGGTGGTGCTGTCCCAGGCCGCCAAGGTGTCCGGGCCACTGCTGATCGCCTACGGGATCGACTCCGCACTGCCCGCCGTCAGGTCCGGCGGCAACCTGCTGCCACTACTGGTCACGGGTGGGGGCTACCTGCTGGCCGCCGTCGCGAGCTCGTGGCTGACCGCCACCTACCTCACGGCCACCGCCCGGCTCAGCCAGGCCATGCTGCTTGACCTGCGCATCCAGGTTTTCCGCCATACGCAGCGGCTGAGCCTGGAATTCCACGAGACCTACACCTCGGGGCGCATCATTTCCCGCCAAACCTCGGACCTGGAGGCGCTGCGGGAGCTGCTTGATTCGGGCATTGCCGACCTGGCCTCCGGCATCATCTTCATGGTCCTGACGGCCGTGAGCATCTTCTCGCTCGACTGGATCACGGGGCTGCTGGTGCTGGCCGCCGCCGTTCCGATGTACTTCCTCTCCCGCTGGTACCAGCGCCGCTCGCAGGCTGCCTACCGGTCCTCGCGGGTGGTGTCCGCCCGGTTGATTGTACACTTCATTGAGACCATGACTGGCATCCGAGCGGTGAAGGCGTACCGGCGCGAGAAGGACAATGCCGCCACCTACGACGAACTCGCCGAGGACTACCGCCGCGTCACCGTCCGCTCCATCAACCTCAACGGCATCTTCCAGCCGGGCCTGGTGCTGATCGGCAATGTGGCCGTGGCCGTGGTGCTCCTGGTGGGCGGCTTCCGCGTCCTGGACCACGGGCTGGCCGTGGGCGCACTGCTGGCCCTCCTGCTGGCAACGAAGCGCTTCTTCCAGCCGATCAGCCAGATGGCCATGTTCTACAACTCCTTCCAGTCCGCCCAGGCCGCCCTGGAAAAGGTCTCCGGCCTGCTCGAGGAAGTCCCCACCGTCCTGCCGCCGCGCACGCCCGTCCCGCTGCCCCGCGCGCAGGGCCACATCCGGTTTGCCGGCGTCGAGTTTGGCTACGGCAGCGGCCCCGCCGTCCTGCCCCGGCTGGACCTGGACATTCCCGCGGGCCAGACTGTCGCCGTCGTCGGTGCCACGGGGGCGGGCAAGTCAACCCTTGCCAAGCTCATCGCCCGGTTCTATGACGTCACGGCAGGCTCCCTGACGCTCGACGGCGTCGAGTTGCGGCAGCTGTCCATCGCCGACTTGCGCCGTGCCGTGGTCATGGTGACGCAGGAGGCCTTCCTGTTCAGCGGAACGGTGGCCGAAAACATTGCGCTGGGAAACCCCGCCGCCAGCCGGGCCGAGATTGAGGCCGCGGCCAGGGAAGTGGGCGCCGACGGTTTCATCCGGGCACTGCCGGATGGATACGACACGGACGTCAACAAGCGGGGCGGGCGTGTCTCGGCGGGCCAGCGACAGCTGATTTCCTTTGCGCGAGCGTTCCTGGCGAACCCGGCGGTGCTGATCCTGGACGAGGCCACCTCCTCATTGGACATCCCATCGGAACGGATGGTGCAGGACGGCCTTCACCAGCTTTTGGGCGGGGGAAGCGGGCCCGGAGGGGCGCCCGGCCGGACGGCACTGATCATCGCCCACCGGCTCTCAACGGTGGCCATTGCCGACCGGGTGCTGGTGGTCCACGACGGGCGCATTGTGGAGGACGGCTCGCCGGCCGAGCTGATTTCCGGAGGCGGGCGGTTTGCCGCGCTGCACGGGGCGTGGCGGGACTCCCTGGTGTAACCCGCCCCGCACGGGGGCCGGCGGTGCGGCGATTTCGCGGAACGGGCCCCCGTCCGCTATTCTTGAGAAGTTGCTTTTCCGGACCTTCGCGGTCCTGGACGGCAATGGATCGGGGTGTGGCGCAGCTTGGTAGCGCGCGTCGTTCGGGACGACGAGGCCGCAGGTTCAAATCCTGTCACCCCGACCAGCAAGAGGCGCTGTCCATGCGGACAGCGCCTTTTTTGATTAACGCATCAGCATTCTGGCCCCCCGCTCATTCCTGGCGGGCGCCGCGCCATCGAGCCAAGCTGGCTGATAGCCCACACGCGGCAAACTCGACGCCGACCCCCACCCTTTACCCGGCCTGTTGTGGACATTTTCTAGGCAAAATCACAGGAAACTCACTCACAATGCCCAATCGGCGGGCGTAGTTTCCGGAAAGTACCCTAAAAACCGCCAAAGGAGATGGTTTTCCCATGACAGCAGCTACAGAAAGCAGACCACAGGGAGGAACTCCCGAATCCGCAATCAAACTCAAACGGCATCTGGGACCCATCGGCCTCCTCTTTACCGCCATTGGCTCCATCATCGGCTCCGGCTGGCTGTTCGGAGCCTACAACGCCTCCCAAATTGCCGGTCCCGCAGCAATATTTTCCTGGCTGATCGCCGGACTCATGGTCCTGATGATCGGCCTTTGCTATGCCGAGCTGGGACCCATGTTCCCCATCTCCGGCGGCGTGGTCAGGTACCCGCACCTGGTGTGGGGATCCTTCGCCAGCTATTCACTGGGCTTCATCACCTGGGTCAGCTCCGCCGCCGTCCCCGCCATTGAGGTCATGGGCGCACTGACCTACGCCACCAAATACGCGCCGTTCACCATCGCACAGCGGGTGGAAAACACCACGGTGCACACGCTGACACCGCTGGGCATCGTGATTGCCGTGGTGCTGATGGCCATCTTTGTCATGATCAACTACTACGGCGTCCGCCTCTTTGCCCAGATCAACAACGTCCTGGTCTGGTGGAAGCTGTTCATCATTGTCCTGGTGATCGCCACCTTCCTCATCATGGCCTTTGGCACCACCCAGATGGGGACCCTAAACAACTTCACCTCGCTGGGCTTCGCACCCTCCGGCAGCGCCGCGATCTTCACCTGCATCGCCACCGCCGGGATCACCTTCTCTTTCCTGGGCTTTCGCCAAGGCATTGAACTGGCCGGCGAAACAACCAATCCGAAGCGCAACATCCCCTTCGCCATCATTGGCTCCGTGGGCATCACGGCCGTCATCTATGCACTGCTCCAGGTCGCCTTCACCATGGGCATCCCTGAACACGTGCTGCAAAGCTCCGGCAGCTGGTCCCACCTGACCTTCACCAACGACTTCGGCCCCTTGGCAGCCCTGGCCACCACGGGCGGATTGGCCTGGCTGGCCTACCTGCTGTATGCCGACGCCATCATCTCCCCCACCGACACAGGCTTGATTTACACCACCATCGCCGCCCGCGTCTCCTACGCACAGGGTCGCAACGGCAATGCCCCGCGCTGGCTGGCGGCCACCAACAAGCATGGCGTTCCGCACTGGAGCCTGTTCCTGACGTTCCTGGTGGGCCTGGTCATGTTCCTGCCCTTCCCGAGCTGGCAGCAGCTGGTGGGCTTCATCACTTCCGCCACGGTACTGTCCTTCGGTTCGGGCCCCTTGGTGGTTGCCGCGCTGCGCCGCCAAATGGGAGACCGCCACCGCCCGTTCAAGCTGCCGGGTGGAAACACCATCCCGTTGATTGCCTTCTACTGCGCCAACCTGATCGTGTTCTGGGGAGGCTGGGGCACCAACTCCAAGATGTTCATCACCATCCTGCTCGGTTACCTGCTCCTGGTCCTTTTCCAATTCACCGGCGACCGCAAGAGCAAGCCCAAGCTGGACTTCAAGGCCGGTGCCATGTGGCTGGTCCCCTGGCTGGTGCTGGTTGGCTTCCAAAGCTGGCTGATGGACCCGTCGTCGCATCCTGAGCTGTTCTGGTGGGCCTTCCTGAGCAACGCCGTCATCACCGTGGTGGTGTTCATCCTGGCCCTGAACTCCCACCTTCCCCTCGCGAAAGTACAGCAGTACATCGACGACGCCGAAGAAGAGTCGCGTGAAGAAGATGAGGAACTGGCCATCTAGGCTGCCGACAACCTCGGCTGCAGCGTCCCGCTTCGACGAAGCGGGCCGCTGTAGCGTGCAGTCCCCCCTCGCGTGTGGGTCTCGAAAGGCCCAGTACCCTGACCCGAATGCACTTCGGCCCGGTGGCCAATAGTGTAGTTCCGGTTGAGGATCACTCGACCTAGAAATTGAGAACCAATGGGGGAATTACGTGAAGAAATTTACGCTGCACAGTGCCGCGATATCGGCATTGGTAGTGATGGCATTGACTGGCTGTGGTGTGTCCGGAGAAGCTGCCGGGATGGCTGGGCCAACGGCTTCCGCGACGCCCACTCCGAAAGCGGCGAAGCAGTACAGCAATGACGAGCTCATGGCCATGGTCAAGCAAATCAAGCCCGGGAGCGGTACGGAGTTGACCACCGCCTCCGCTGAAGAGCTCGCCGGGGCCAACCCGGTGAAGGCGCTCATGAGCATGTTCACCGTTGAACCGGCCGAATGCAAAGAGCTCGAGACTTTGGGCTCCTCGGAGCCTGTGGCAGGTTCAACCTCGGCAGCCGGCGCTGAAGTCAACAACGAATCAAGTGTCATGACCACGGTGACGCTCACTTCAGGGGTTGACGTGAAGTCGCTCCAACGGAGCCTCGACGCCAGCGTCGCCAATGCCGCCAAGTGTGCCACCATGACGCTGTCAATGGCAGGACAGTCCATGACCGTGGCCACGGACAAGTTCGCTGGCATCGGCACGGTACCGGGAACCATCGCCTACAGGACGGCAATGTCAACCCAAAGCGGCGCTGCACAAAGCACCTACATGGCGCACGCCATCAAGGATGGTGTCCTCATTTCGGTCACAGCGTCTGGCAAGGGTGCCGAAGCCAGCGGTGCCGCATCAGCAGGGGCGCTGATGGACCAGGCTGCAGCACTGATCAAGTAAGAGCCGCCCACGCGCCGGCACATCAGGGACAGGGCGGTGATTCCCGTAGGGGATCACCGCCCTGTCGGCCCTTCCCCAACCCTTCGGCCGCTACGCTCATGGCTTCGCCGAGCAAGACAGCCTTGCCGCTGGGGTGTGGTGGTTCGGCTCCTGCAGTTGGACGCAAAAGATTCTGAGCCGTTTGCTGGCTGGCCTGGGGTTCTCCTATGGATGGCTTTGTACCCTGTGTACGGCAGTGCACAAAGTGAACATCAGCGCATTTATCAAGGCCGCACGTCAATTTCGTCAAATATCCAGGGCCAAGACTCCGGTACGAATGGAAAAGATCACTTGGTGGGCATCGCCCGGATGGGCGCCTTCGCGACATCGGATACTGCTGCTGCCAAATGGCACTGGCGTCGCCATGCTACACGGGCCAGCTTCACCTCGGCGTTGTGTCCGAAGGCAGACGCCACGAAAGCCGCCAACGGAAGAATTGCGCAGATGATTATCCGTTCGGCCGCGATGCGGACTGCGGGCACCAGCAGAAGGAGCATCACCTGCACCGGGAATGCCGGGACCCGGGCAGCGGCCCCGGATAGACTGGGGACATGAGCGACACACTTCCCCCGTGCCCCGAATGTTCCGGCGAACTCGCCTACGAGATGGGCGAGCTGCTGGTCTGCCCGGAGTGCGGCCACGAATGGTCCCCTTCCGCTGCGGACACGGAAACTGAAAATGTGGTGCGGGACTCCGTGGGCAACGTCCTGGCCGACGGCGACACCGTGAGCATCGCAAAGACCATGAAAATCAAGGGCAACCCCCAGGGTCTCAAGGCAGGCACCAAGGTGCGCAACATCCGCCTCATCACGCCTGTTGACGGGCACGACATCGACGCGAAAATCGACGGCTTCGGCAACATGCTCCTCAAATCCAGCGTGGTCAAGAAGATCTAGCCCGGCACCCCAGCCCACCTTCCCACCCAGCACAGGACATCCGCGTGACTTCATGGCTTGAGGCACTGCCGGCCTTCACCCTGGCACTGTTGATCCTCGGCCTCCCCGGCGCCTGCGTGATGTTCACCCTCCGGCTCCGGGGGCTGGCGGCCCTGTGCCTGGCCCCGGCCGTCTCCGTCTCCATCATCGGCGTCAGCGCCATCGTGGCCCCGTGGCTCCACCTGGGCTGGGGCGCACCGGTGGTCCTGCTGGGGACGGCCATCGCGGCTGCCGGCGCCTACCTGGCCCGGCGTTTCATCCCCTACCTGTCCCCGGCAACGGCACCGGCACCGACACCCGCACCGGCAGGGGGACGGAACCCCTCCCGCGACCCGCGCGGCACGGTGGGCGCCGCCGCGGCCGGGGTCCTGACAGCATTGGCCATCACCACGGTGCTGCTGGCCACCGCCGCCGCCAACCCGGAGCAGTTCACCCAGGGCTACGACTCCGTTTTCCACCTCAACGCCACCGAACACGCGGTCCAAACAGGCAACGCCTCCTCCTTCGCGATCTCCAGCTTCATCCTGCCCACCGTCAAATCCGCGTTTTACCCGGGTGCCTGGCACGGACTCGCCAGCCTGCTGGTGATCCTCACCGGCATCAGCGTGCCCGCCGCCACAAACATCATGTGGCTAGCCGTGGCCGGGGTGGTCTGGCCGCTCAGTTGCGTATTCCTGGCACGGGTCCTCTTTGGCGACAGCCGCACAGTACTGGCGGCAACCGGCGCCCTCGCGGCCGCCTTCCCCGCCTTCCCGCTGCTCCTGCTGCAATACGGCTCCGCCTACCCCAATTCCCTGTCCAACGCTCTGGTCCCCGTGGGCATCGCCCTGGTCCTGCTCATCATCCGCCCCGCCGAGGGCCGCCTGCCCGGCCCGGCCATGGCCCTGGCCCTGGTGGTCCTCTTCCTCCCCGGCGCCATCACGGCCCAGCCCAACGGGGTGTTCAGCGTGCTCCTGGTGCTCACCCCCCTGCTGGCGGCCATGGTGTTCGGCTGGCTGCGCCGCAACTTTGCCCGCAGCCACCGCGCGGGCTGGATCAGGCTGGGCGCACTCGTGGCGGGCCTTGCCGCGGCCGGCGCCGCGCTGGCCCTCCTGCCGCAAATCCGCAGCCTGTTCAACTACACCAGCCCCGCATTCCTGCCATTCCCGCTGGCCCTGCTGCGCAACTTCACCAACGCCCCGGCCCCCATCTGGTTCCCGGCCGTGCTGCTGACCGCACTTGTCGTGCTGGGGACGTGGCGAGCCTTTACGGTGCACAAGCTGCGCTGGCTGCTGGGCGCCCTGGTGCTGGCGTCCTTCACCTACCCTCTGGCGGCCGGCACCAACCTGCCCCTGGCCAACTCCCTGATGGCACCCTGGTGGGACAACCCCGAGCGCATCGCCGCCCTCCTCCCCCTGGTGGCGGTGCCCCTGGCCGCAGTCGGGCTGGCCTGGTGCCTGGACTACTTGACGGGCAGGTTCCCGGCCCGCCTCGCCTGGGCCGCCACAGGCAAAGGCAGGACGACGGCGGCAGCCGGGCTCGCCGTCGTCCTCGCCTTCTCCAATCCCGGGATGTGGCAAATGGCCGGTGCCGTGCGCACCGTCTACAACGTGCCTGCACAGCCGGACTCCCTGGCCCAGGTGGACGCGGATGAACTGTCGCTGATCCACCGTCTGGACCAGTTCACCACTCCCAAGGACGTGATCGCCAACAATCCCTATAACGGTTCAGCCCTGGCCATGGCGCTGGCCGGGCGGCACATGCTGTTCCCGTACAGCTCCCAGGGAGACCTCAATCCCGACCTGTACACGCTGCGCTTTTGGCTGAACCGCGTGGGCGGCGACCAGCAGGTGTGTGCCGCCGCGAAGCGCCAGGGCGTCACCTACCTGCTCGATTTTGGCACCGATTACATCCCGGCTTTTGACAATCCCATGTCGCTTTATCCGGGAGTAACACTGGCCTCGGCGTCGGAGGGGTTCACGCTGGTGGCCAGGCAAGGCCACGCCGCACTGTATAAGCTCACCCTGTGCGGCGGCGTGCCCATGTAATATGTGGTCCATCTGCAGGAAGAAACATTCCATGGCTCGGGCTCCCATCGTTTCACCGTAGACATTAGAGTTGGATAAATGACTTGCTGTATCGGCAAGTTCCAAGGAGGAGCGCAACAGTGGGCAGCAGTTTTGGGGATCGACTAAGGCAGGAACGCTTGGACCGGCGCCTCACGCAGGCCGAGTTGGGCGGTTCGCTCTACTCATCCAGCTATATCTCCTTGCTCGAAAACGGCCGCCGCGAGCCCACCGTGGAAATCATCAAGCAGCTTGCCCGGCAGCTGCAGCTGGCGCCGCACTCCATTGAAGAGTGGGTCCGGCCCGTCTCCACGGAAGAGACCGAATACCTGCAAGCGTCCCTCTACGCCCGGCAGTGCTGGGACACCCGCGACTACTCCACAGCCGCATCCAACGCCGCCATCGCCGCCGAAAAGGCCATCGCCAGCCGCGACTCCGTGACCTGGTGGAACATGACGTACCTGCAGGCCAGCGCCCTGATGCGCAATGTTGAGTGTGAGTCGGCCCTGACCGTGCTGCACCGACTGTTGGCGAACCCGCTGACAGCCAGCAGCGATTCACTGGCACTGCGCACGCGCCAGGTCATGGCTGCCGCGCTGCTTGGCCTTGGCCGGCTCCCCGAGGCCATCGAGCAGGCCACCATGGCCGTGGAAATAGGGTCCGGGGACACCGAGGAGGAGTACTCCTCCTACCTGACGGCCCTGCAAACCCTGATCGGCGCCCTGACCGAGGCCGGCCGCCTGGATGACGCCTGGGAGCACTGCCTGACCCTGGCCGCTGCCATTACCGATTCCACGCCCGCACAGATGGCCGGGGAAATGCACTGGGTGATCGGCAATGTGGCCTTCATCCGCCAGGATGTCAGCAACGGCCTGAACCACCATGCCAAGGCCAGCCGCCTGCTCTCCCCCACCCAGGATTTGGCCCGCTGGGCCCAGTTCAACAAGTCCACGGCGTGGGTGCGGCTCGCTGCCGGTGTGGTGGAACCTGCCACCCTCCAGGCCATTGAGCGCAGTGAACTGGCCCATTCGGTGGTGGGGGCAACGGGAGCTGAAGCCATGGAGCTGACGCTGCTGCGGGCCCGCTGGAACTACCTGACAGGCGACACCGCCCACGCCCTGGCGCTCATTGAGGCCCTGGGCCCGGAGCGGTCCACACTGCCAAGCCACATTGCCGGTGACACGGCGCTCCTGCTGGGCCAGGTCCTGCAGGCCGAGGGCCGCCCGGAGGACGCCCTTCAGGCGTTCCGGGAAGCCCGGGAACTGGCCTTGCAGGCCGGCGCCGCGGACAGGGTGGCCCAGGCGGAGGCGGGCATCAAGGACACTGAATCGCCCCGCGACCTCGGCGCCGTCCAGCGCTAAATGAACTTCTTCCCGGTCAGCCGTTCGTAGGCGTCCACGTAACGCTCCCGGGTGCGCGCAATGACCTCCGCGGGCAGCGCGGGCGGCGGCGTGTCCGACTTCCGGTCCCAGCCGGAGGCGTCGCTGGCGAGCCAGTCGCGCACGTATTGCTTGTCAAAGCTGGGCTGCGCCTTGCCCGGTTCCCACAGCCCGGCGTCCCAGAACCGTGAGGAATCAGGGGTGAGCACCTCGTCGCCCAGGGTGATGGTGCCCGTGGCCGGGTCGGTGCCAAATTCCACTTTCGTGTCCGCCAGGATGATGCCGCGCTCCCGGGCAATCTCCTCCGCACGCGAGTAAATCCCCAGCGTCAGTTCCCGCAGGGCCCGGGCATTGTCCGCCCCCACCGTGCCCACCATGGTGTCAAAGGTGATGTTTTCGTCATGCGTGCCAACCTCCGCCTTGGCCGACGGCGTGAAAATGGGCTCCGCCAGGCGCGATCCGTCACCCAGGCCGTCCGGCAGCGGCAGGCCGCACACTGTCTTCGACGCGCGGTACTCCAACAGTCCCGAGCCCGTCAGGTAGCCCCGGGCGATGCACTCGATGGGGAACATCTCGAGCTTCCGGCACACCATGGCACGCCCCTCCACCGCGGCCGGCACGCCTTCCTCCACCGTGGTCGCAACGAGGTGGTTGGGTACGTCAAGCTGCTCAAACCACCACAGGCTCAGCTGCGTCAGGATCCGGCCCTTGTCCGGAATCTCGCTGGCCAGGATGAAGTCAAAGGCACTGATCCTGTCGCTGGCCACCACCAGGACCACGTCGCTGCGCCCGGCGAACGGCCCGGAGCCCACAGCCGGCGTATAGAGGTCGCGGACCTTGCCGGAGTAGACGTGTTCCCAGCCGGGCAGGGAGGGGGCAGTGCTGCTTGCTGCTGAAGCCATGATGATGTTTTGTCCTTATGCCTTGGGGGCGGGAACCGCCACGGTGATTTCGCCACGCGCCGCCTTGGCCGCAATGTCCGTGCGGTACTGGCCGCCCTCCAGTGAAATTTGCTCCATGCCGGCGTACGCCTTTTCGCGGGCATCTTCCAGGTCCGCGCCCAGGCCCACCACCGCCAGCACCCGCCCTCCGGCACTGACCACGCTGCCGTCGTCGTCCATGGCCGTGCCGGCGTGCAGCACGTGGACGCCCTCCAGCCGGTTCGCCTTCTTCAGGCCCCGGATCCTGTCCCCGGTGCGCGGGGTGTCGGGGTAGTTCTCACTGGCCAGCACGACGGCGACTGCCGTCTCAGGTGCCCAGCGCAGCTCGTCGATGTCCTCCAGCTGACCCTTCGCCGCCGCCATGAGCACGCCGCCGAGGGGAGTCTTGAGGCGGGCCAGGACGGCCTGTGTTTCCGGGTCGCCAAAGCGGGCGTTGAATTCGATGACGCGGGTGCCGCGGCTGGTCAGGGCCAGGCCGCAGTAGAGCACACCGGTAAAGGGGGTGCCCCGGTGGGCCATCTCGTCAATGGTGGGCTGGGCCACGCGGTCGATGACGTCCTGCACCAGGTTGGCCGGCACCCATTCCAGCGGCGAGTAGGCACCCATGCCACCGGTGTTGGGGCCTTCGTCGCCGTCGAAGATGCGCTTGAAGTCCTGCGCCGGGGCCAGCGGCACCACGGTGCGGCCGTCGGCCAGGACAAAGAGGGAAACTTCGGGACCGTCAAGGAATTCCTCTATGACCACGGTGCCGCCCACGTCAAAGCATGACTGGGCGTGGGCCAGGGCTTCCTCGCGGTCGCGGGTGACCACCACGCCCTTGCCTGCCGCCAGGCCGTCGTCCTTGACAACGTAGGGTGCACCAAAGGCATCCAGCGCATCCGCGGCTTCCGCGGCGTTGGTGGCCACGCGGGCCATGGCCGTGGGGACCTGGGCCTCCGCCATGACGGTCTTGGCAAAGGCCTTCGACGCTTCGAGCTGGGCGGCTTCCCGGCTGGGGCCAAACACCGGAATTCCGGCCGCGGTGAGCGCATCAGACACGCCCGCAGCCAGCGGGGCCTCGGGGCCCACCACCACCAGGTCGCTCTCCAGCCTGACGGCAAGGGCTGTCACGGCTGCGGGGTTGTTGGCGTCGATGGCGTGCGTGGGCACGATCTCGGCGATGCCAGCGTTGCCGGGGGCCGCATGGACCTCCGTGACATTCGGGTCACGCAAGAGGGAGCGGACAATGGCATGTTCGCGGCCGCCGGGGCCAATCACTAGTACCTTCACGATTCAAGGGTACAAGGCCCCGCAACCACTTCCGCAACGCTTTAGCCGGGCCAGTGGCGGCGGACACATTTCGCCCGGAGTGTCAATGGGCAGGACTCCACGTCCTGATTCTGCGGTTTCTCCCGAAACATGCGGTTTGCCCCTTGCGGCCCGGTTTTTCGACTTGCTAGCGTCAATGGTGGGCTGGCCCGGATCTTTTTCGGGTGCCGGCGCCGGGTTCACCACCGGTTTGCACCCGTGACAGGCATTGGCTCCACCAGGGGGATATTCATGCAGGCATCCACACGCGCCCTTCTTAGGCGCGGAGGCGCGGCCTGTGCCGCAGCCGCCGTTTTCTTGGCCGGCACGTTTGCGGCCGGCGCCGCAAACGCCGCCCCTCAACCCGAGCCGCCAGCCGCACCAACAATGTCGGCAGGCTCGGCAACGGCAGGCGCAACGCCGCCCGGCACCGCCAGTGCGCCAGCCACCGCGCCAGCCGCATCCGGCACTGAACTGCCTGGCGGCCTCGCTGAGGCGCTCAAGCGCGATCTTGGCATGACGGTTGAGGAATTCAAGGCCCAGGGCGAGCTTGCCGCCAAGGCCGCGGATGTCCAGGCCGAGGTTTCCACGGTGGATCCCGCCGCCGTGGTTTCGGTGTCCGGGGGCGGCATCACCGTCCAGACAACGGCCACCGACGTTGCCAGGCAAGCCGCCGGAGCCACCAAGGTGACGGTGAAGGCCACCCCGTCGGCACTGGGACCCGCCAAGGTGGACGCCGCCAGCGTGGATGCGCTGTTCAACGACTACGTCAAGACGTTTGGTGCCAGGAACCTGCTTTCGGTGGCCCAGAACATTAGCGGCGATTTTGTTATTCGCACGGGCGACCTCAAGTCCCCCGCCACGCCCACAGCGTCCCCGCGCGCGTTTGCCAGGGCAATGCCGTCCGTCACGGAATTCGCCGCCAAATACGGAAACGTGGTGGTTGAAGACGCCACGGGCCCCGGAACAGCGCACTACGCGGTGGGCGACCCTTTCGACATGGTCAACGGCGAGGGCTACTACACCTCTGATGACAGCAACGGGCACGGCGGGCTCTGCAGCATCGGCTGGAACGGCTTCAACATGGCGGGCGCGCCCGCCGTCATCTCCGCAGGCCACTGCACCTCCGACGGCGCCACGACGGTGGCGGCCTTGACGAACCCGGCGAATGAAAATGTGACGACCAACAGCTTCAACACCGCATCCCTGTTGACCCCCCTCGGCAGGGTCGGCTTCTCACAATTCGGCGGCCCAAACAACAGCTTCACCACGTCAGACCTGTTGGGCAACCCCGCGTCAAACATCGGCACCGACGTCTCCGTCATCAACGAAATCGCCGGCAACCTCACCCAGCTCCCCGCCGTGGCCAAGTGGACCGGGGCAAAATCCTGGGTTCCCACGGCTCCCCAACAAATTTCCGCCGACACCGTCCATGTCACGGGCGTCGGCGATGCGGTTCTCGGGGCAAAAATCTGCAAGTCCGGCCGCACTACGGGCTGGACCTGCGGAACCGTGGATGAAAAGGGCGCGTATGTCATCCAGGGGATCAACGCCCCGTCGCCCGTCAACCCGGGCGGCAACCCCAACGACCTGCGCGCTGTCCGCGGCTTTGCCTCCATCGGCAACCTGCGCAGCGACCACGGCGACTCCGGCGGCCCCGTTATTGCAGGCACCACGGCGGTGGGCATCACCAGCGCCGGCGGCACCATGGACGACGGCACCACCGTTGCGATTACAGCCGACATCAGGCCGGCCCTGGCCGCCACCAACGGCTACACCGTCAAGATCTTTCTGGGCACACCTGCGGTGACCACCAAGGGCACCGTGTACCGCGAGGCAACCATCAGCGGCACCGTGGCGGACGCCCCTGCGGGCACGCTGGTTGACGTCACGATCGACGGCGTCAAGTCCACACCTGCGCCCACTGTTGCCGCCAACGGCACGTGGTCAGTGAAGGCACCGAACAAGTTCGGCACCTTCGCCATCACGGCCCAGGCGAGGAACGGCTACAGCACCTCGGCAACCGCCACGGCGTCCATCCAGGTCATCAAGGCGACCCTGGCCGCCCCCGCGTTCACCGCCCCGGCCCTGAACGGCTCCGCCACGGTCCCCGTCTCCGCCATCACGGGCACCGGCAAGGCCGGCGCCACCGTGACTCTGTCCGGCGACGTCACTGGTACCGCCGTGGTTGCTGCAAACGGCACGTGGAGTGTGGCAGTGGCACCGGCGTTGGAGATCGGCAGCTACACCGTCACGGCAAAGCAGACCCTGGCCGATTGGAATGACTCCCCGGCCGCCACCAGCAAGTTCACGGTGGTGCCGGCCGCTCCGGCCGTCACCTCACCGAGCCAGGGCCAGCAGTTCCCTTATGACCGGGGCCCCGTTACCGTTTCGGGCACCAACACCCCCGGCGCCACGGTCAAGGTGACCATTAATGGCCAGCAATATGACGCCACGGTTGACGGCTCCACGTGGAGCATCACGTTCAGCCAGAAGTTTGCCAGCGGCAACTACAGCCTCTCGGCAGTCCAGACCCTCAATGGCCAGTCCTCCCCGGCGGGCAAGGCTGACTTCGTGGTGCTGGCCAAGCCCACGCCTCCGGCTACGCAGAAGCCCGCACCCACCACGCCAGGTGCCACCACCCCGGCCTCCCCCGCCGCTCCGGGCGCAGCCGGCGGGGTGGACCCCTCCAACAACGGCGGCCTGGCCAACACGGGTGCCTCCAGCGCCCTGCTGCCACTGGGCGCCGCAGGGAGCCTGCTGGTGCTCGGAGGGGCTGCGTTCCTGCTGTTCCGCCGCCGCAAATCCGCGCACTAACGGCAAAGCCATAGGCTGTAACACATAACCAGTAAGGAGTGGGTCCCGTTCATCACGAATGGGACCCACTTGCCATTTCGCCCTCTTTTCACCCCGGCGGTCCGCACGAAGGCAGGAGCAACAATGACGAGCAGCAGACTGGCCGCCCTGGCCGTGGCGGCCTCAATGACCGGCGTCCTGGGCATGGCGGCCTGCGGACAAGGCAGCGCCCCGGGAACCCAGAGTCCGGGAGAGCAGGCATCGGCGGGAACAGTGCCAAGCTCCGCCGCCACAAGCGCCTCCGCCACAAGCACCCCGGCCACAAGCACCGCGGGTGCCGGCACTACGCCCGGCGCCGCGGAGACCACTGCGCTGCTCCAGCTCAACGACTCCTTGAAGACCCGGCTGGGCGCCGCCTACGCGGATGCCTGGATTGAGGGCGACAAGCTCCACGTTGCCGTCACCACGAAGGATGCCGAAACGATTGCCGCCAACGCCGGGGCCATCCCGACCCTGGTCACCATCAATGCCGCGGAACTGGAAAAGGCGGTGGAGGCCGTGGCCGCCTGGCAAACCCGGCTTCCCTCGGCGCAGGGTGCGGCGATCCACAGGATCATTCCGGACGGGCGGACGGGCACCGTCACCATCTATGTGGCCCCGGCAGAATTGGCCGCCGTCGCCCGGGCCGCGGCTGCAGACAAGCCCACCGGCTCCGTCCCCCTCCTCCTCAAGGAATCCACCGGCATTCCCACTCCTTCCCAGCCGCTAGGATGACAGCATGATCCAGACTTTTCGGGCGCACGACGCCGTTGAACTCGCCGTCGTGGAACGCAGCGGCTTCGTGGAGTCCCGGCACCTGGGTTCCGCCGTCGTCCTGGCCGGGGACGGCTCGGTGGTCACGTCCCTGGGGGCCATTGATTCCCCCATCTACCCGCGCTCCAGCATCAAGCCGTTCCAGGCGCTGGCCGCCATGCAGTCCGGCGTGCCGCTGCGCGGGGCACAGGTGGCCGTGGCCGCCGGCAGCCACACGGGTTCGCGCGAGCACCTGGATGTGGTCGCCGGCATGCTCAAGGCTGCCGGCGTCACCGAAGCCCAGCTGGGGTGCCCGGCAGCCTGGCCACAGGATCGCGCGGCCCGGGCCTGGCTGGTCCGCAACGACAGCGGCCCGTCCAGGCTCGCCATGAACTGCTCCGGCAAGCATGCCGCCTTCCTGTGGGCGTGCTCGGAAAACGGCTGGGACACGGCCGGCTACCTGGAACCAAACCATCCCATGCAGCGGGCGGTGCGCTCGGTCGTGGAGGAATACACGGGCCAGCGGGTCCAGCACACGGGCGTGGACGGTTGCGGCGCCCCTGTCATGGCGGTGACGCTCAAGGGATTGGCCCGGGCGTTCACCACCCTGGCCAAGGCGCCGTCGGACCGCAACGCCAATGCCCGCGCCGCCACCATTGCAACGTCCATGCTGGATTACCCGTGGGCAGTGGAGGGCCGCGGCAGGCCCAACACCGTGGTCATGGAGGAACTGGGCGTGCTGGCCAAATTGGGCGCAGAAGGGGTCATCGCCATGGCCACCCCCACGGGCGCCAGCGTGGCCGTGAAGATGCTTGACGGCAACGGCCGCGCCGCAACCCTGGTGGCCCTGACGCTGCTGGCCGCCGCCGGCGCCCTGGACGTGCCCGACGTGGCCCAGGTGCTGTCCAAGGTGGTGCCGCCCGTCATGGGCGGAGGGCACCCGGCCGGCAGCCTGAGGCTGGGCCAGGCCGTCAGCGCCCTGCTGGACTAGGCTGCCGGACTAGGTTGCCGGACTAGGTTGCCGGACTTGGCAGCCGATACGTAGGAGGAATTGTGGCATCCCGCCGCCGAGTGGACATAGCTGATGGCCAGGCCGCCCTGGCTGCATGGCAGCAGGGCGGCGTGCCGCGTGCCGTGCTGGCCACGGCCGTGCGCTACACGCTGGAGGAACTCTCCTTCCGTGTCCCCGGCAACTCCGTGGAAGTGCGCGTGCCGCCCTTTGGCGTCACGCAGTGCATCGCCGGGCCGCGCCACACCCGCGGCACCCCGCCCAACGTGGTGGAGTGCGACGCCGACACCTGGCTTGCGCTGGTGACCGGCCGGACCAGCTGGGGTGCCGCCGTCGAACACGCCCTGGTGGCCGCCTCAGGACTGCGGGCGGACCTCTCAGGGGTGCTTCCACTCTAAGGCGGGTACCCTGTTAAGCATGACTTCCCAGCCTGCCGACCCTTCATCCGACGCCGCCCGGACGCCCCCTGAACGGCGCCGCGTGCAGCTGCGCCGGGCACCCAAGTACGTTCCGTTCCTGATTGCGGGGGCCCTGGTGGGCGTGGTGGTGGCCGGCATTCTCACACTCATCTCCCCCGGCATCGAAAACTTCGATCCGAGCAGCATTTTTGGCTTCTTCGCCGTCCTGCTGGTCCTGCCGGGAGCCGGACTGGGAGCGGTGGTGGCCCTGGTCATCGACAGGTGGAGCCTGCGGCACTCCCTCACAGCAGTGGTGGAATCCGTCCCCGAGCACGACGACGGCAGCCCGGCCTCCGCGTAACGCCCGGCGCTTTGCCGGAGGTCCGGCTGGAGGCCCTGCTGGAGGCCCTGTTAGAGGCCCGCGCCATTACATGAGATAATTTTATGGTGGCACGCGGAGACGGAAAACTTTCCCATGATCTTTTACCCGGCGAGAAGGGCCCTCAGGACGCTTGCGGCGTCCTGGGCATCTGGGCACCCGGCGAAGAGGTTGCAAAACTAACGTATTACGGGCTGTATTCGCTGCAGCACCGCGGCCAGGAGTCGGCGGGCATCGCGACCAGCGACGGCAAGCGGATCAGTGTGTACAAGGACATGGGGCTCGTGTCCCAGGTCTTTGACGAACCCACGCTGAACACCCTGACCGGGCACATGGCCGTGGGCCACTGCCGGTATTCCACCACGGGGGCCGCGAATTGGGCCAATGCCCAGCCCACCCTTGGCGCCACCAGCACCGGCACCGTGGCCTTGGCGCACAACGGAAACCTGACCAACTCCGCCGAACTCCATGAGATGGTGATTGCCAAGTACGGCGTCCCCACCTCTGGCGAAATGGCGCAGGGCAACACCACCGACACGGCACTGGTCACCACACTGCTCCAGGGCGAGGACGGCCGCTCCCTGGAAGAGACGGCCATGGAGCTGCTGCCCAAGGTGCACGGCGCCTTCTGCTTCGTTTTCATGGATGAACACACCCTCTACGCCGCCCGCGACCCGCACGGCGTGCGCCCGCTGGTGCTGGGCCGGCTGGAATCAGGCTGGGTGGTTGCCTCCGAAGGTGCCGCCCTGGCCACCATGGGTGCCAGCTTCATCCGCGAAATTGAGCCCGGGGAATTCATCGCCATTGACGAGGACGGCGTGCGCACGCAGCGCTTCGCCCCGGCCACCCCCGCCGGCTGCGTCTTTGAGTACGTCTACCTGGCCCGCCCGGACGCCACCATCGCCGGGCGCTCCGTGTACGAATCCCGCGTGGAAATGGGCCGCCAGCTGGCCCGTGAAAACCACGCCGACGCCGACCTGGTCATCCCGGTACCCGAATCCGGCACCCCGGCGGCCATCGGCTATGCCGAGGAGTCTGGCATTCCGTTTGCCCACGGCTTCGTCAAAAACGCCTATGTGGGCCGAACATTCATCCAGCCCAGCGAAACCCTGCGCAAGCTGGGTATCAAGCTGAAGCTGAACGCCCTGGAATCCGTCATCCGCGGCAAGCGCATTGTGGTGGTGGACGATTCAATCGTTCGCGGCAATACGCAGCGGGCCGTGGTGCGGATGCTCAAGGAGGCCGGCGCCGCCGAGGTCCACGTCAAGATTTCTTCCCCGCCCGTCCGGTGGCCATGCTTCTACGGCATTGATTTTGCCTCCCGCGCAGAACTGATTGCCAACGGAGCCGCCGTTGCTGAGATCGGCAAGTCAATTGGTGCCGATTCCCTCGCCTACATTTCCGAGGATGGCATGATCAATGCCACCCTCCAGCCGCGCGAACGGTTGTGCACGGCCTGCTTCACGGGCACCTATCCCATTGAGCTGCCCTCCAGTGACAGGCTGGGCAAGAACTTGCTGGAGCGCACCCAGGCCGGCGACAATACCACCTCCACCGGCTGCGACCCGGGTCCCGACGCGGAACTGGAAACCCTCCTCACCGACCAAGACCGCGCCGCCGCCGCAGACGGTTCATAAGAAAGAGACGCCATGACCAACGCCTCCCAGGAATCCCCCACTGCCATCACCTACGCCAGCGCCGGTGTTGACACCGAGGCCGGGGACCGCGCCGTCGAACTCATGAAGGAGGCCGTCAAGGCCACCCACGGCCCGTCAGTGGTGGGCGGCTTCGGCGGCTTCGCCGGGCTGTACGACGTCTCCAAGCTGCTGAGCTACAAGAAGCCTTACCTGGCCACCTCCACGGACGGCGTCGGCACCAAGGTGGCCATCGCCCAGGCCATGGACATCCACGACACCATCGGCTACGACTTGGTGGGCATGGTCGTGGATGACATCGTGGTGGTCGGCGCCGAGCCCCTGTTCATGACCGACTACATCGCCACGGGCAAGGTGGTCCCGGAGCGGATCGCCGACATCGTCCGCGGCATCGCCGGCGCCTGCAAGGTGGCCGGCACCGCACTGGTGGGCGGCGAAACTGCCGAACACCCCGGCCTGCTGGCACCTGACGAGTATGACGTGGCCGGCGCCTGCACCGGGGTGGTCGAGGCAGACCTGCTGCTGGGGCCTGAGCGCGTGCGCGCCGGGGACGTCATCATCGGCATGGCCTCCTCCGGCTTGCACTCCAACGGCTACTCCCTGGTGCGCCGCGTCATCAACCACGCCGGCTGGGCCCTGGACCGCCAGGTCTCCGAATTTGGCCGGACGCTGGGCGAGGAGCTCCTGGAGCCCACGCGCGTCTACGCCGCCGACTGCCTGGACCTGGCCCGCTTCCTGCCCGTCACCGCAGAGAAGGCAGTGCACGGCTTCAGCCATGTCACCGGTGGCGGCCTCGCAGCGAACCTGGCCCGCGTGCTGCCGCAGGGCCTGGTGGGCACGGTTGACCGTTCCACCTGGAGCCTGCCGGCCATCTTCACGCTCGTGTCGCAGCTGGGCAATGTGCCGCTGGCAGACTTGGAGCGCACGCTGAACCTGGGTGTCGGAATGGTGGCCGTGGTTTCCGCCGACGCCGCCGATTCCGCCCTGGCAAGGCTGAATTCGCGCGGCCTGCCGTCGTGGGTCATGGGCACTGTCACGGCCGAGGCAAGCGAAGCCGACCGGTCCGGGACCGACTACACGCAGGGCGCGAAGGGTGTTGACGGCGGCGCCGTCCGCCTGGTGGGCAGCTACGCGGTGTAGTCCCCAGACAGAAATTGCCGCCGTTCCCGCATTTTGCCACCGCTACACAGGTGGCAAAATGCGGGAACGGCGGCATTTTTGTGAGTACAACAAAATCCCCACACGTCGCCTCAGCTAACTTGCTGTGCGTCGTGCAGGGTTTGTTGCCTATGGCGACTAAGCGGTCCTAACCGATGCGGCGGGAGTCCACTTCGTCGTCGTCCTCAAACTGATCCGCATATTTGTCTTCATATGCCGAGTAGTCCGGCTCTGCGGGGATCTCACTGTGATGGCTCGGGGCTCGCCGAGTAGTCGCACCGAGCTCTTTTTGCAGAGCGGAATAGTCAGTGTTCGGGGAATAGTACTTGATATCCCGAGCCTGCTTGGTTGCCTTCGCCTTTTGACGGCCGCGCCCCATGGCGTGACCCCCTTTTTACACTTGGACCGGAGGTGGTCGCTCGGGCTGAGAGCGAGGCTCCGGAATATTCGGTCAATTTGTCGTACTCCTAGATTACATGAGTTCTGCACCAACCGTTCCCGCCCATGGGGTCTTCTCCCCATCGTGAAGTGGACATTTTCCATCGGTTGGCCGCAAATGTTCGGTAGAGTCACTCGCATGGGGAGTTTTTTCCCGCAGGGGAAGCGCGGCACACGCTGTGAAGTCCGTCCGCGGCCGGTTCGCGGACAAGGTCATTTTCCTTATTTCAGGCAAAAACAGGTGCCACAGACTGGTGCAGCAGGGAAGGCAAGTTCTCAATGAGCGATCACGACAATTCTCACGACCAGGTGCCGGAGGAGAATCCGTCCGCAAATCCCGGCCCGGACATTCCCGACGTCGACTTTGAATTTGCCGAACCGCAGCTGGGTCCTGCCGAGATCAGCCCGGATGTTGCCGAAAGTGTGAACCTGGACGAGGTTGAGGCCGAAGCCGCCAGGGTGGCCCGCGAGGCTGAGAGCTCTGCCGAGCTGCCGGCGTCGGAGGTTGTTCCCCCCATTCCGGACTCCCGACTGGATTTCCGGCACCAGGACGGCCAGGCAGCTGGCGAGTCTTCCGAGGTGGATGAGTCCACCGTGCTGCGCACCGATTTCACCAAGGCACCCGTCGCGAACAATCCCTGGACCGCGCCCGCCCAGCCCACCGCGCCACCGGCTTCCTCCCAGCTTTCCAACGCGGACGACGCCGGCCAGCCGCCTGCCGCTGCCGGGTCACCTGTTGCCGAGGTGCCCGTCGCTGACAAGCCGATTGCCCAGGCGCCGGTTGCCGAGGTGCCCGCCCAGGATGAGGCCGACAAGGAAACGCTGATCCGCCCCGTCCCGCCCGCAGTGGCTCCCGGTGCGCCTGCTGCCCCCGCAGCCGCCCCTCACATTGGCCGCGGAATCGACGACGGCTCGGGCTGGCGCCGCCCGGAAACGCCCTGGCAGCAGTCCGCCACGCCGTGGCAGCCCAAGGCCAACTCCTGGCAGTCACCCGGACAGGTTGCGCAGGGTGCCGCGGATGCAGCAGCTGCCGCGGCGGCTTCAGCGTCAGCCAATGGAGAAAGCCAGGCTCCGGGACAGCCGCCCGCCGGCGCTCCAAGCCAGCCACCCTATGGGCAGCAGCCCTGGCCACCCCATGGACAACAGCCGCCCGCCCAGCAACCATATGGGCAGCAACCCCAGGGGCAACAACAGCCGTCCGCCCCATCCGGCAGCCACGCCCCATACGGCGCCCCCATGCAGCACGGAACCCCGAATGCCGGTGGACCAAACTATGCGGCACCGAATTATGGCGCATCCGGCCAGCAGGCATCCGGCCAGCAGGCAGGATTTCCCCCTGTTCCCCCCGTTCCCGGCCAGCCCGGACAGCCCGGTGCCCCGTGGCAGGGCGTTCCCGGCCAGCAGCCCGGCGGCACTCAGGGTTTCCCGGGAGGCCCCGGCGGGACGGGTTCGCCGGATGGCAGGAAGAAGCTGTTCATCATCCTCGGTGCGGTGCTTGTCGCCGTCGTGCTGGTGGTCCTGCTGGTGTGGATGGTGTTCAGCCTGTTGCTGGGCAGCACAAAGGCCGGCGACATCACACCACAGCCGGTCCAGACGTCGGCCGCTGCGGACAACTCCAACGCCGACGCGTCGCCGTCGGCCGCAAGCAGCGATGGGGACGTTATCGTGGCGCAGGCATCGTCGCTGGACTGGCTCGACGGTGATTGCCTTCGCGGCTTCAACGGGATTGAAAAGTCCGCTGACGTGGTGCTGTGCAGCAGCCCGCATTCCGCCCAGGTGGTTGCGTCCTACGAGTACCCGATGGCGGACAGTTTCCCCGGTGACGACACCGTCAAGGCCAAGGCCACCGAGGTTTGCAAAAACGCCCCGGTGACCACCGCCGCCAAGAACTACAAGGGACTGAAGTCATACAGCGCCTACCCAACCTCGGGCTCGTGGGATGGCGGGGACCGCCGCGTCCAGTGCATCGCGGTGGACCCGACAGGCGACAACATCAAGACCACTCTGGTCAATTAGTCCGGCCGGCCCCGGCCCTACTTGCGGCGGACGGTCAGGCCCGATTCGCCTTGGGGGACCTCGTCCATGGTGAGCTCGTCAAAGTCCGTGGCCGTGTCCACCAGGACAGTGTCGCCGTCCGTGATGGTGCCCGAAAGCAGTTCCCGGGCCAGGCTGTCACCAATTTGCCGCTGGACCAGCCGGCGCAGGGGCCTGGCGCCGTAGGCGGGGTCGTAGCCGCTCAGCGCGAGCCAGGCCTTGGCGGAATCGGTGACCTCCAGGGTCAGCCGGCGCCCGGCCAGGCGGGCGGCGAGCGACTGCACCGCCAGCTCAACGATCCGGGACAGCTCCTCCACGCTCAACGCGTCGAACATGACAATCTCGTCGAGCCGGTTCAGGAATTCGGGCTTGAACGACGCCTCCACGATGGACATGACAGCCTTGTGCTTCTCATCGTCCGTCAGTGACGGGTCCACCAGGAACTGGGAGCCCAGGTTGGAGGTGAGGACCACAATGACGTTGCGGAAGTCCACGGTGCGGCCCTGACCGTCGGTGAGGCGGCCGTCGTCGAACACCTGGAGCAGGATGTCAAAGACCTCCGGATGGGCCTTCTCCACCTCGTCCAGCAGCACCACGGAGTAGGGCCGGCGGCGCACGGCCTCGGTCAGCTGCCCGCCCTCGTCATAGCCCACATATCCGGGAGGGGCACCGACCAGGCGCGACACGGAGTGCTTCTCGGAGTACTCGCTCATGTCGATGCGGATCATGGCGCGTTCGTCGTCGAACAGGAAGTCGGCGAGCGCCTTGGCGAGCTCCGTCTTGCCCACGCCGGTGGGGCCCAGGAACAGGAAGGAGCCTGTGGGCCGGTCGGGGTCGCTGATGCCGGCGCGGGCGCGGCGGACGGCGTCGGACACGGCCGCCACGGCCTTGGTCTGGCCAATCAGGCGGGCACCGATCACCTGCTCCATGTGCAGCAGCTTCTGGCTTTCGCCCTGCAGCATGCGCCCGGCCGGGATGCCGGTCCAGGCGGAGATGACCTCGGCGATGTCGTCCGCGGTGACTTCCTCGGCCACCATGAGGTCCTTCTTTTCCGTTTGCTCCTCGGCAGCGGCAGCGTCCAGTTCGTGCTGGAGCGCGGGCAGTTCGCCATAGAGGATGCGTGAGGCCAGTTCCAGGTCGCCGTCGCGCTGGGCCTTGTCGGCCACGGACCGGCGCTCATCCAGCTTTGCCTTGAGCTCGCCCACGCGGTTCAGGCCGGCCTTTTCGGCTTCCCAGCGGGCATTCAGGCCGGCCAGCTCCTCCTTCTTGTCCGCCATGTCGGCACGCAGGGCCTCCAGCCGTTCGGCCGAGGCCTCGTCGCTTTCACCGGACAGTGCCAGTTCTTCCATGGTCAGCCGGTCCACTGCGCGGCGCAGCTGGTCGATCTCCTCCGGCGCCGAGTCAATCTCCATGCGCAGGCGGGACGCGGCCTCATCCACCAGGTCAATCGCCTTGTCAGGCAGCCGGCGGCCGCTGATGTAGCGGTCGGACAGCGTCGCGGCGGCCACCAGTGCGGAGTCGGCGATCTGGACCTTGTGGTGGGCCTCGTAACGTTCCTTGAGGCCGCGCAGGATGCCGATGGTGTCATCGACGCTGGGCTCGCCCACGTACACCTGTTGGAAGCGGCGCTCCAGGGCAGGGTCCTTTTCAATGTTTTCGCGGTATTCATCCAGCGTGGTGGCGCCGATCAGGCGCAGCTCACCCCGGGCCAGCATGGGCTTGAGCATGTTGCCGGCGTCCATCGATCCCTCGGAGGCACCGGCGCCCACCACTGTGTGAAGTTCGTCGATGAACGTGACAATCTGCCCGTCGGAGGCCTTGATTTCCTCCAGGACGGCCTTGAGCCGCTCCTCAAATTCGCCGCGGTACTTGGCCCCCGCCACCATGGACGCCAGGTCCAGGCTGATGAGCGACTTTCCGCGCAGGGATTCGGGCACGTCCCCGGCCACCATGCGCTGGGCCAGGCCTTCGACCACGGCGGTCTTGCCCACGCCGGGATCCCCGATGAGCACGGGGTTGTTTTTGGTGCGGCGGCTGAGAACCTGGATGACGCGGCGGATTTCGGCGTCCCGGCCGATCACGGGGTCCAGCTTGCCGGAGCGGGCCACGGCCGTCATGTCAACGCCAAACTTTTCCAGCGCCTGGAAGGTGTTTTCGGGATCGGGCGTGGTGACCTTGCCGTCCCCGCGCACCATGGGCAGGGCAGCATCCAGCGCGGCCCGGGTTGCACCTGCCTGGTGCAGGGCACTTCCCGTTGCGCCGGCGTCGTTCGCCAGGCCCAGCAGCAGGTGTTCGGTGGAGACGTAACTGTCCCCCATGCCCTCGGCGGCCTGCTGGGCCGCCTGGACGGCGAGCAGGGTGTTGCGGCTGAGCTGGGCCTGTGCCACGGAGGTGCCGGACGACGACGGCAGGTGCCGGATGGCGGTGCTGGCGGCGACACTGACCACGTCGGGGTCGATGCCGGCGGCCTTCAGCAGCGCCACGGCCACGCCCTGGCGCTGGTCCATGAGCGCCTTGAGCAGGTGGG
This sequence comes from Arthrobacter sp. A2-55, assembly GCF_025548615.1. Classification (NCBI taxonomy): domain Bacteria; kingdom Bacillati; phylum Actinomycetota; class Actinomycetes; order Micrococcales; family Micrococcaceae; genus Arthrobacter; species Arthrobacter sp. A2-55. Next base: position 137,284 of record NZ_JAJLOZ010000002.1, read on the forward strand.
CCGGTTCCACGGTGGGGTTGCCGGCGGTGGAGGCATTCATGGCGGCGGCAGAAAGAGCCTCCTGGCTCTTAGTGGTGAATTTCGCGTCCAAGAGGGGTCCTTTCATCGGGTTGGTGTGGCGCGTCGTGTGTTCAAGTTGAGTCTACTACGCTCAACTTTCGCCCGGCGTGTTTCGCGGGATAATTCTTCCCACGGCGAAACGGGCCTTGACCTTGACGCAACGTCAAGCTTTAGGCTCATTTTATGGACAACGACAAGCCGCGGATGGATTGGTCCATCCAGCAGATTGCAGCCCTTGCCGGCACCACCAGCCGTACCCTGCGGCACTATGACGCGGTGGGGCTGCTGGCGCCCAGCCGCATTGCGGGCAACGGCTACCGGCACTACGACGACGCCGCCCTGGTGCGCCTGCAACGCATCCTGCTGTTGCGCGAACTGGGGCTGGGGCTGCCGGCCATTGCCGAGGTGCTGGACCACCAGGAATCGGCCGCCGACGCCCTGGCGGCCCACGTGGCCTGGCTGCACTCGGAACGGGAGCGGCTGGCCCGGCAGATCGCGTCCGTGGAAAACACCATAGCCACACTGGATAAAGGAGAAACCATCATGGCCGAGAAAATGTTTGACGGCTTTGACCACACACAATACAAGGACGAGGTGGAGGAGCGCTGGGGAAAGGACGCCTACGCCCGCGGCGACACCTGGTGGCGGGGGCTGGGCACCGCCGGACAGGCCGCATGGAAGGAACGGGTGGGCGCGTTGAACCGTGACTGGATTGCCGCGTTCGCCGCCGGTACCGAGGCATCTTCCGCGGAGGCGCAGGAGCTGGCCCGGCGCCACGTGGAGTGGCTGACGTCCGTTCCCGGCACGCCGGCATCCGCCCCCGGCGGCGATGTGCGCGGCTATGTGGCGGGCCTGGGCGAAATGTATGTTGCGGATCCGCGCTTTGCGGCGAATTACGGCGGCAG